>JASBRM010000133.1 GCA_030149405.1 Neptuniibacter sp.
AAAAACCCAGATACTCTGGGGATGATTCTGAGTGGTTATGCGGATGTGGAATCTGTAATGGCTGCTCTGAATAGTGGTGCTGTACATAAGTTTCTGGAGAAACCCTGGGACGAGGTAAAGCTTCTGGATGAGGTGAAAAACGCTTTTCATCACTTTGAACAAAACAGAGCATCTGCTCCTAAATTGGAATTAAAACCTCAAGGCAAAGTCAGCCTGATTATGAACCGAAGTGGTGTCATTACTGAATTAAAGGCAGGTATTGATGTTTTCAATGGTCAAAAAACATCTTCTCTGGTTGGTACTCACCTCTCTGAGTTGTTTCCATCTTTCAGTGGTTCCGAGGTTCAGGGGTTATGTCTGTCCGATGAAGTGAATCGGGAAATTATAGATTCAGATTCCGGAGTCGTCTTTAGCATCAACTCGAAGCCATTAAGTTTTCAAAGTTGGGAAATATCGGTTAGCCGCTGGACCGAAGAGCAGGTTGAAGCTGAGAAATGTGCTGAAGAAGAGAAACAAAAGCTGGTTCGTTGTGTTGAATCACGCCTGGCTTCATCAGAAGCGGTAACCCTGTTCTATCTTAATATTAGGCACTTTAAATACTTTAATGAATCTCTGGGTTACAGCCAGAGTGATCAGCTACTGAAACAGGTAATAAATCTATTGCATGATCAGTCCTCAGATACCGCAAAACTCACCCGATTGAATGGAGACGAGTTCATTTGTGCCATCCCCTCTGAACTGACGGAGCAAAAGGCTAATGCAGAGCTGGAAAGGCTGCTGAGTCCCTTTGAGAATCTGATCAGTTTTCAGGGTCGAGAAGTGATGTTGACCTTTGCGGCGGGTTATGTGGTAGCACCTGAGGATGGCGCTAGCTTTGATCAGCTTGTTCAGCGGGCTAAATCAGCCTCTGAGGCTATTAAACATAATGGCAAAGGGCGTTTTCCAAGGTATCAGCACCAAAAAAGTTCACAGGTAGAGGATCGTATTTCTCTTGAAAGTGAGATGTGTAAAGCACTTGAACGTAAGGAGTTTGAAGTTTTCTATCAACCAAAAGTATCTTTGCGCACAGGTAAAATTCTCGGAGCAGAGGCATTAATCAGATGGCACCATTCTGAGAAGGGCAGTATTTCACCTGCTCAGTTTATACCTCTTGCTGAGTCCACAGGGCAGATCAATGCGATTGGTGAATGGGTTCTTTCTGAAGCCAGTTCACAGAGCAGCCGCTGGAGTGATCAGGGCCTTCCCGAGTTTACTTTGGCCGTGAATGTATCTGGCAGACAATTGGTTGATACTGATCTGGTAGGGTCAATCGCAAAAATTATTGAAGAAGTTGGCTTGGCTCCAGAAAGGCTTGAATTAGAAGTCACAGAAACTTATTTGATACAGGATATAGAACACAGCATCGAAACTTTAAAAAGGCTTAAAGAGCTTGGAGTTAAGATCGCTTTGGATGACTTTGGCACGGGATATTCTTCACTGAATTATCTGAATCGTCTCCCGATTGATACCTTGAAGGTGGATCGTTCATTCATTCTGGACCTGGTAGAAACACCAGAAAAGAAAACACTGATTAAGAACCTGATCGCATTGTCTCATGACTTGGGCATGCGGGTTGTTGCTGAAGGCGTTGAAAGATCTGAACAACTGGCGCAGTTACAGCAGATGAAGTGCGATGAAGTTCAGGGGTATTACTTTAGCCCGCCGGTCTCTGCTGAGACATTTAAGGCTTTGCTGGAACAACAGATTAATCAGGACAATAACATTGCTGGCAATGATTGGATTCAATAGGGAAACAGGGATAAAAATATGAACAAAGGTACGGTTTATTTTGTGGATGACGAAATGCCTGTATTAAGTTCATTACGTAGGGCGCTTCGAATTCCAATGAAAGGCTGGGACGTGAGGTTTGAGCAATCCCCGCTCAAAGCTCTGGAAAGTATGCAGGAATGCGCGCCCTGGGTTGTTATCGTCGATAGAAAAATGCCTGAAATGGAAGGTTCTGAATTTCTCAGTAAAGTTCAGGAACAGTATCCGGAAGCGATACGGGTTCTTCTAACCGGCGATACTTCCTACAAGACCGCGGCGAAAGTGGCGCCTTATTGTCATCTTATGCTGGCCAAACCCTTCGAACTGGATGACATCATAGCGGTGATCGACAGGGCGGTTTGTTTACGTAAGTTTGAGGTCTCTGATGATGTCAGGCGGGCTTTAGGTTCAATTACAACATTGCCGGTTATTCCTGCTTGTTATCTGGAGTTAGTTGAGTATTTTAAATCTGAGAGCGAACCCGAAATACAGGTCGTGGCAGAACTTATCAGTAAAGATATATCGATCCTCAGCAAAATTATACAGACTGCCAATTCCTCATTTTTTGGTTCAGTCACTGCTGTTTTTACGGCTCAGGGTGCCATTGTCAGATTAGGTTTTGATCTGGTAACCAAGCTGGTGTTTTGTTTTGAAATGCATGCATCAGCTCAGGATGAAGAAAAACATAGAAAGCTTATTTCTGAAGCAGAGCAGGTGGCGAAAAGTTGTGTGCATCTGAGTAGCGCTGCTCAGATGACTCGATCTGATAAAGAGAGAAGCTACTTTACCGGGCTGGTTCACAACATTGGAGAGTTAGTACTGGAACAGTATGAATTGGACATACCCTCAAGTGTTGTTAGTGCCTTTTTGATGCAGCTTTGGGGATTTGATCAGGTTCTGGTGGATGCTTTGAAATATCAGGATAGCCCAGAAGGTTTTTCGGCCGAAGATCCTGTAGCACTGCACCTGTTTATAGCAAAACAATTGGTCTCTGCAGAGAAGAAAGGTCTTTCACGAGAAGATATTTGGGGCGCCTTTGCAAGCGAGCTGCTTGAGAAAGCAAACCTAAGGGAATATGTAGGAGAAAGTGATGAATAAGTTGAAATGCTGGACATTAATTATTGCTCTGTTAGCTCCTGTGGTTCAGGCTGAAACACTGACGTTCGGGATAGTACCCCAGCAATCTGCCAAAAAGCTGGCCAGGCTCTGGACACCGATTACGGCGTATTTAAGCGAAAAAACAGGCGTTAAAATTGTCTTTTCAACAGCAAATGATATTCCAACATTTGAAAAACGCTTATTGGCCGGCGAGTATGATATTGCTTATATGAACCCCTATCATTTTACGGTATTTAACCAAAAACCAGGTTATTCGGCCGTCGCAAAACAGAGGGATAAAGTGATAAAGGGAATTATTGTGGTGCCTAAGAACAGTTCTGTTCAATCACTTTCTGAACTTGACCAAAGCACTTTATCTTTCCCATCTCCAGCAGCGTTCGCAGCCAGTGTGTTGCCGCGTGCGAAAATGTCGCAGGATGGGATTAACTTTAAACCTCAGTATGTTTCTTCGCATGACTCCGTGTATCTGACGGTGAGCAAAGGCTTATTTCCTGCAGGTGGAGGCGTCATGAGAACCTTTAATAATACCGACCCTAAAGTGCGAGAACAGCTACGAGTATTGTGGACAACACCCGGTTACACCCCTCACGCAATCGCAGTTCACCCTGGTTTTGATTCAGGTTTAAAACAGAAATTACAAGATGCGTTGGTAGGAATGGAATCAGACTCTGTGGGCTTGGAGTTGTTAAAAACAATAAACTTTAAAGGTTTGGAAGCAGCTACAGATCAGGATTGGGATGATGTCAGAGCGCTTGAGATTAAATTGTTGCAGCATATGCTTCAGTAAACACCGCATTAAGCACTGATCGTCTCGATGAGAATGGAATAAGGGAAGCAATCTATGTCTCTACGGCTTAAAACAATCATAGGAATTGCCTCAATCGAGGCAGTTCTTTTGTTGCTTCTGGTTTCTATGACACTGGATTACCTTAAGGATACTAACTACGAAGGTATTCAAAAAAGGGCGAGTACCACAGCAACTCTCTTTGCAACAACGACAAAGGATGCGGTGCTCAGTTACGATCTTGCTTCTCTGGAATCGTTTGTTCAGGAAGTCCTCAAAAATCCGGATCTGGTATACGCGCGCGTGCTTGGGCCTGGTGATCAACTGTTTGCGGTTGCAGGTGATGAAGAAAGAAATTTAAAACCTTTCGTTGCAGATCTTAATGTACAAGACGTGGATGATGGTATTTACGATACCTTTGCTGAAATTCAGGAAGGGGGGGCTGTGTATGGTCGGGTAGAGCTTGGACTCGATATCAATTCTCTTACAGAGACCATTACCGAAGCTCAACAACGTAGTGCTACCATCGCAGTCATTGAGATGGGTCTGGTTGCGCTGTTCTCATTGATTTTGGGAACCTATCTTACCCGCCAGCTACAAGTGCTGACATCAGCTGCAAAAGGTATTTCCGACGGTCATCTGGATATCCATATCGAAGTAAAAGGTAATGATGAAATTTCCGAGGTATCCACTGCTTTTAACTCTATGGCTTCAAACCTTAAAGAAGCCGGTGAACGTCGTGACCTTTACGAGCTTGAATTAAAAGAGTTGAACCAATCACTGGAAGACCGTGTTAATCAGCGTACTGTTGAATTACGAGAGAAAAACCTGCAGCTTGAACAAGCTAATACAGAAATTAAACAAGCTCAGGCAAGATTGCTACAGTCAGAAAAAATGGCTTCAGTGGGGGTGTTAGCGGCAGGTGTTGCCCATGAGATAAATAACCCGTTGGGTTTTGTTATGAGTAATTTAAGCACCCTTGAAGAGTATGTGAAAAATTACCAATCTTTGGTGGCTGAGTATGAAAGTCTGCTGCAGTTGAAAGACTCAAATGAACGTAAAGAGCAGTTCCGTAAAATTAAATCACTCCGTGATGACTATGACATTGAGTTCATGAATGAAGACCTTGATGGTTTACTTCATGACACTCAAGAGGGTTCGGTTCGCGTTCGGGACATTGTCAAAGGGCTCAAAGCCTTTTCCCATGTTGATCAATCCGATGAGATGCAGTTGGCTGATATTAATGAATGCATTGAAGCAACCCTTAAAGTCGCCAACAATGAGATCAAGTATCATTGTGAAATCGTTAAGCGCTTGGGCGATATACCTCAAACGTATTGTATGGCGGGTCCGCTTAAACAGGTTATTCTTAACATGCTGCTAAATGCAGCACACGCCATCAAGGACAAGGGTGTTATTGAAATTGAAACCCTGTGTGCAGATGGCAATATTGAATTAAGTATCAGAGACAATGGTTGTGGCATCGATCAGGAAGATATTGGCAACCTGTTTGACCCGTTTTTTACCACTAAGGAAGTGGGAGAGGGGACTGGATTAGGGTTATCAATCTCCTATGGAATCATTGTTGATAATCATAAAGGGGATATCCGGGTTGAAAGTGAATTGGGTAAAGGCAGCTGTTTCACTATTGTTTTGCCAGTATCTACAGAAGTGAAAAAGTAATTGTTGCCTAAACAAGTGCATGCGCCAGTAAGGAGAAAAGTGTGGAGAAGGATAATAAAGATTTCACTGTAATGCTGGTGGATGATGAAGTCGCTATATTAAACGCTTTAAAAAGGCTGATTCGGCGCATCGGCTGCAATGTCATAACTTATGAATCCCCGATTGCCGCCCTTGAAAATCTGGATACAGTAACAGTAGATCTGGTTATTAGTGACATGCGCATGCCGGAGATGAGCGGCGAGTGTTTTCTTGAAGAAGTTGCAAAACAAAAGCCAGATATTGAACGGATTGTTTTAACTGGTTATGCCGATGCTCAGTCCACTATAGATGCGATCAATAAAGGTAAAGTCAGTCGTTTCATGCAAAAGCCCTGGAACGATGAGGATGTTATAAAGGTCGTAAATAAAGCGATCAAGATCAGGCAACTTGAGTTTGAAAATGAAAGGCTGCAACGGGAAACAGAAGAAAAAAATCAGCAGTTACAGCAATTGAATGAAGCTTTGGAAGTTAAAGTCGCAGAACGGACAGAAATGTTGCAGGTTGCCAATAAACGACTTAAAGGCAGCTATCGTTCAATTGTGCGAATGTTCTCGAACCTGACTGCAAGGCGCTTGGGAATAAAAGCCTCGGATGATAACCGTAAACTGAATAAGTTGATGATTAGCGTAGCCGGCAAGGTGGATCTGACCGATAAAGAGCGC
>JASBRM010000380.1 GCA_030149405.1 Neptuniibacter sp.
GCTTTAACCGAAACATATCCGCGTGGCGGTTCGATACCGTTAGTTGAATTAGTAATCTGAGAAGAGGTTTCACATGGCATCAGTGCCGTCAGAGTACTGTTACGCAGGCCGAACTCTTTAATATCTTCACGCAGCGTTTCCCAGAAATGATGTAAAGGCTCTTCGCAGAACTCATCTACTTCACGCTTGTAAGTATCGATCGGCAACAGGCCTTTAGAGTACACAGTCTCGTTAAACTTCGGACAAGCACCGCGCTCTTTAGCAAGTTCGTTAGAAGCCTTCAGAAGGTTGTACTGGATCGCTTCAAATGTTTTGTGAACCAAACCATTAGCAGAACCATCAGAGTACTTAACCCCGTTCTTCGCCAGATAGTAAGCAAAGTTAGTTACACCTACACCCAGCGGGCGACGATTCATCGTCGAGGTATGTGCAGCCGGGATTGGGTAATCCTGATAATCCAGAAGGTTATCCAGGGCACGTACAATCAGATCAGCCAAGTTTTCCAGCTCATCCAGATTTTCCACAGCACCCAGATTAAACGCAGACAGGGTACAGAGCGCAATCTCACCTTCTTCATCGTGAACATGATTCAGAGGCTTAGTCGGCAGAGCAATCTCCAGACATAGGTTAGATTGCTTAACCGGCGCAACAGCAGGATCAAATGGACTGTGGGTATTACAGTGGTCGACATTCTGGATATAGATACGTCCAGTCTGTGCACGTTCGCCTGCCAGAATACCAAACAGTTCTACTGCTTTAATTGTCTGCTTACGGATATTTGGATCGTTTTCATACTGAACATAAAGACGTTCAAACTCATCCTGATCAGCAAAGAAAGCATCATACAAGCCAGGCACTTCGTGCGGGCTAAACAGTGTGATATCTCCACCTTTGATCAGGCGTGTGTACATAAGCTTGTTGATCTGCACACCGTAATCCAGATGACGTACCCGGTTCTCTTCCACACCACGGTTATTTTTCAATACCAGAAGGGATTCAACTTCAAGGTGCCAGATCGGATAGAACAAAGTGGCTGCACCACCACGAACACCACCCTGCGAGCACGACTTAACCGCGGTCTGGAAGTGTTTGTAGAATGGGATACAACCGGTGTGGTACGCCTCACCATTACGGATCGGGCTACCCAGTGCACGAATGCGGCCAGCATTGATACCAATACCTGCACGCTGAGAAACATATTTAACAATCGATGCCGAGGTCGCATTGATAGAGTCCAGGCTGTCACCTGTTTCAATCAGTACGCAAGAGCTGAACTGACGTGTCGGTGTACGCACACCCGCCATGATTGGTGTAGGCAGAGACAACTTGAACAATGACGTCGCGTCATAGAAACGCTTAACGTAATCCAGACGCGTCTCTTTTGGATAATCTGCAAACAGACAAGCCGCCACCAACATATAAAGAATCTGCGGACTTTCATAAACTTCACCGGTAACACGGTTCTGGACCAGATACTTACCTTCCAGCTGCTTAACCGCCGAATAGGAGAAGTTCATATCACGCTTGTGGTCTAAATGGCTGTTCAGCTCATCCCACTCAGCTTCTGAATAATCTTCCACTAAGTGCTTGTCATAACGGCCGGCTTCAACCTGCTCAGAAACATGTTCGAATAAACGTGGCGGTTCAAATTTGCCAAAAGCACGTTTACGCAGATGGAAAATCGCCAGGCGCGCTGCCAGATACTGATAATCAGGAGCATCTTCAGAAATAAGATCTGCTGCGGATTTAATCAGGGTCTCGTGAATGTCGAAGGTTTTCATCCCCTCGAAGAATTGCAAGTGAGCTTTTAACTCAACCTCTGATGGTGAAACGGCGTTTAACCCTTCGGCGGCCCAGATAACAACTTTATGGATCTTTTCCAGATCCAGTGCTTCTTGCCGACCATCCCTTTTGGTAACCATCAGATCTTGCTGCATGCGACTTTCCAATTGAAACTTATCTATTTGTAATTGTATTGCTGCAAACCTGTGCATTTGTTGTCATTGCGACCCATTTAAATGCAGGAAATGCCCGTTGTAACTGGGCTACAGCCTTTTCTACTCTAGCTCTGCGCAACACACTATATATTGTGTTACCAAGCGAATTAAACACTAAATATAGTGATCCAGAATGTTAATGCAATACTTGATTTTACCCTATGTTGGGTGTAGGCAAACTCTACGCAAATGCGTAAACATTGATAGGCCGCGGGCTGTAGAGGAGATCCACCCTAACATGCCTTTGTTTCATTTTTTAAAATTTTTTTTGATGCAAAAAATCACTCAAAAACTATGCCAGAAAAGAAGACCTTTTTTGTTCTTTCTTTAAACAACAGAAGACCTGTTTGTTCACTTAATATGCAGCTCAGTAAGGCTGAAAACTGGGCTAAAGAACAGGTATAAATAATTGCACATTTCCTGTACAATCCGCGACCAATTTAAAATTTTGGGTGAGGTATAAATATGCGTTTAGCAGAGATGGAAGCAATTGCCTTGAATATCGGCCTAGCCGTTTTTGCAGCTTTTATTTTCTTTATCATCTACGATCTTGCCAAGAAATCTAACGCCGGAAAATTTGGCACGGCCATTTTGTTCTTTGCTCTGGGTTTGGGTTTGGCAGCCTTTATCGTGAAGAGCGTTGTTGTGGAAATGATAGGCTGACGTCGAGTCAGACCTATTCTCGACTCTTGATCTTCTGCTCCGAGATATGCTCTAAGCCACCTGTTTTCGGATCAACTTCATAAGCACGGCCAAAGCCTACTACATAGGTACCGCTGCGTGGACTCAGGCGAAACATATGAAAGTCCTGCAGCGTTTTCAACATGGACATAATACTGCCAAACTTTTGCTCCATGGCGTCCAAAACTGTTTGGTAATTAACCTCTGCTCTGGAAACCTGTGATACCTCACACTGGTAGATCAAACGCTCACGGGCAAACTGATTCCGGCTTTGTTCTTCATCCGTGATAAACATAATGGACGCCTGATTATGCAGCATCAGGTTTTTAGTATGTGCCGCTAATTCACTGATAAACAGATAAAACTCCCCTTCCGCATCACGAAAATAAGGCGCGTAACTTATTTCAGCATGCCCTTCAGAGTTCACGGTTGAAAGCAGCAGTGTTTGCTTACTTTCCTGTAAGGCAATGCAATCTTGCGATAATTCCTGAGTACTCTTTTCGTTGTTAGACATGTAAAGACCTTCTCAAAAGACACAAATTATTCATGGTTTAGGTTTCCCCGCCGATACAAAAAATAGTGTAATCACTACTGTTAAGTACCGTTATACAGGGTTATGTAGTAATGACTGAAGAACAGCGTGTAATTCATCACCCCGAAGAGTTTTCTATTCAACTGAATACCCAGAAAACGCCCCCGCTCTTTTCAGATAAACCATTAGATCTCAAACTGATTTGCCACTCAAATACTGCCTTTTCGACTGGAGAATCCGTTGCGATCAACCTGCCCACCGTCAGTCTCGATCAGGAGGTGACCGGTATAGTTGACTCCTGCACCACTACTCAGCAAGGGTTTGAGTTAGGCATTAAATTCCCCAACCCGAACGAGTTAATGCGTATCCGCATGCTGGAACAGCTCTGTTTTATAAAACGTTATCGCGACCATGTCCTGCATACTGAAGGACGTGACATTTCCGATCAGGACGCAGCCCTGGAATGGATTGCTAAATACGCTCGACTATTCCCTACTGCGGGATAATTCCTTCAACAGTGATCACAGAACCTCCTTTCGGAGGTATAATCCGTTTTTTCACATCCGAACTGGAAATCTCAGATGCAACAGAAAACCGTAACAGCTGCTGGTATTGAAATCGCCAACGATAAACCTATGGTTCTATTCGGTGGAATGAACGTACTTGAATCACGTGACTTAGCTCTCAGTATTGCTGAAGAGTATGTAAAGGTCACAGAAAAGCTGAACATCCCTTACGTATTCAAAGCATCATTTGATAAAGCCAACCGTTCATCCCTCACCTCATTTCGAGGCCCGGGTCTGGATGAAGGCCTTAAGATTCTGCAAGAGATCAAAACAACCTTTAATGTTCCCTTGATCACCGATGTTCACGAGCCTTATCAGGCAGCACCTGCTGCGGAGGTTTGCGACATTATTCAGTTGCCTGCATTTCTCTCCCGGCAAACAGATCTGGTACAAGCAATGGCAGAAACCGGCGCTGTGATTAACATCAAGAAAGCCCAGTTCCTGGCTCCGCAGGAGATGAAACACATTCTGCATAAATGCGAAGAAGCAGGTAACGACCGTTTAATCCTTTGTGAACGCGGTTCCTGCTACGGTTACAACAACCTGATCGTGGATATGCTGGGCTTCTCAATTATGAAAGAGTTTGGCTATCCGGTGATGTTTGATGCAACACATGCGTTGCAGATGCCGGGAGGACGTGCAGACTCTGCTGGCGGCCGCAGAGCTTTGGCAGCACAGCTTTCCCGCGCAGGCCTGTCACAAGGCATAGCAGGGCTTTTCCTGGAAGCGCACCCAGACCCTAACCAAGCCAAGTGTGACGGACCTTGTGCCCTACCCCTTAGCACACTGGAAGCATACCTTAGCCAAATGAAAGCTGTAGATGATCTGGTTAAAAGCTTCCCTGAGCTTGATACCTCCTGCTAAGAGCAGCTCATCCATTTCTAAAACCACCCAGTATGGGTGGTTTTTTTATGCCGCAAACAACGCCTTGAAAAATAAGCAAATAAGGGGCTGACTTATACCACCACCCTTGTCTATGATAGAGACATAGTGACCAGACAGGCAGACAACCCAAATGAGTGATACACCTGACTCTCTCTATCAGGCTTTGCAGCCCGATGCGATCATAGGGCCGGACCACCATCGGTTTAAACTCATCAAGCAAGGCAATGAACATCCGCTAGGACAGTTCTGGCAGGCTGAAGATCAAAGCGTCACTGGCAACCCAATCGTCACTCTACTGATGCTTGCCCCTCAACTCCTCAAACAAAAGAGCTTTGTTGAGGGCATCAAAAAACACACCTCTCAAATTAAAAACGTCAAAAACAAGCATGTTGCCGAGTGTTATGGCTACTTCACTGAGAAGGGCAAACTGATGTTTTTATCCTTCGAGAAGCTCGAAGGATTAACGTTGAAATCCATGATGGAGAAAGGCAGCCAACTCACAGCCAAACAACAGATGGCTCTGATCCAGCAAATCGCCTATTCCATCGACATAAGTTATCAGAAATTACATACCGCTCACGGCTGCCTCGAAACTGGCGCGTTATTCGTTAATCGTAAAGCCGGTATCAAGCTCACAATGCACGGTTTGCGGGATACGCTTGAGTCCGTTACTTCTCTGCTGCCACAGCCGGTTTTCTATCCTCAATACCAATCTCCCGAGGCATTCCATCCTGATAAACTGGATCGCCGTTCCGATGTCTATTCCTTTGCCTGCATCCTCTACGAGATGATGACGGGCAGAGCACCGTTCAGTGTCGATGACACTGAAGCAGACAGGGTCAGAAGAGAACTGTCTCAACCCGAAGGGCTCGACGAAAAGCAATGGCAGGAGCTGCAAAAGGCTTTCTCAACAAACATTGAAGATCGCTTTGCAAACTGTACTGACCTGGTTAAAGCAGTATTTCCTCCAGAGCAGGAGAAACCAGATGAAACCGCCAAGTCTGAGCAAGAGAAAGCAGATACAAATGCGTCTGAAGCTGAGTCCGATGAAGAGAAACCCAAGAAGAAGTTCAAACTGCCTTCCTTAAAACTGCCCAAGGTACCTAAATTCGCATCCTACGCTTTACTGGGATTTGGAATTTTCGCTGCAGGTTATTTAATTGGCTGGACTATTTCCAGCTTCATTAATTTTAAAGAAAAAGATTTCCAGGCTCTGCAGCTCCAGAAACAACAGGAAGCCTTGCAGCAAATGTTCAGTTCCCTTCAGGCTCAACAGGAAGTGCAGGCCATGCAGGAGAAGAACATCCGCGATAAGGATATTCAGTTACAACTACTGCAAAATGATCTGGACAAAGCTCTGAAACAAGCAGGCTCCGGAGACCCGGATCAACCTGGGAATACGATTTTTAAAGACCAGATCAGTCAGAATTTGTATGGACCTGAGATGGTACTTTTGCCCTCAGGGCAGTACCGAATGGGCGACCAAAGTGGCCAGGGTGATGACAACGAGAGACCTGTACACATCGTCACGCTCAAGAAACCCTTTGCTGTATCCAGGTTTGAAGTCACTTTTGCTGACTATGATGCTTTTGCCGAAATGACTAACCGCCCTCTGCCATCAGACGAAGGCTGGGGGCGCGGCAACCGTCCAGTAATCAACGTCAGTTGGAGAGATGCGAAAGCCTATGCCGAGTGGCTGGCTGACAAAACCGGCCAACCCTATCGTCTGCCGACTGAAGCAGAGTGGGAGTATGCTGCAAGAGCTGGCAATCTAACCACCTATTGGTGGGGTGACCGCATGCAACCCAACATGGCGGCATGTTCGGACTGTGGCAGTGAATGGGATGGCAAACAAACCGCTCCGGTAGGTAGCTTCCCGGCCAACAGCTGGGGGCTTCATGATATGACGGGTAATGTCGATGAGTGGGTCGAAGATTGTTATGAAGATAACTACAACCTTGCACCTTTAGATGGTTCAGCCTATATACAAAGAGTCTGCAGTAATCGCGTGATGCGCGGAGGCTCCTGGTTTGAGATCAATCGTTTGATTCGTCCAGCCAGCCGTTATCGACATCCAACCGATGCAAAACGTAACAGCTGGGGCTTCAGGGTCGCTTTGGATGTGCAATAAACCACTGCGCCTGACTCTTAAGTCGCCGTTCAGGGTTTAAGCTGTCTACTGCTCACTTAAATGCAAACAAAAATGGACTATGAGCATGCGCTTTAAAAAACTCACTCTGGCTGCCTTGCTGATCTCATTCTCAGCCACCTCCGTGGCCAGCCCCCTGTATATCGGCTCAGACCAGCGTGAGTCAGTCTCCCTGACACTTTATAATCAAAATCTTGGATTAGTCCGTGAAAACCGCAAGCTTCCACCACTGCAAGCGGGCCAGGAGATTACCCTGGAAGATGTCAGCCAACAATTACAGGTTGAGAGTCTCAGAATAAGCAATGCTGGCCAAATCCTGGAACAAAACTTAAACACAAATGTTCTGAACCAACAGAGCCTACTGGCTCACTACACAGGCAAAACTTTACAGCTGGCTCGTCTCAACCCAGCCACAGGCCAGGAGCTTGTCAGCACAGTAAAACTGCTCAGTGTGGAAGGTAACCGGGCTCTGATAAAACGTGATAATCGTTTCGAAACAATTCCTCTGAACAATCAGTGGCGTTTTATTTTTCCATCATTGCCGCAGCAACTCTTGGCTAAGCCCAGTCTCAACTTCCGCAGTTCTGGTACCAACCGAAAACAAACCGCACAGATCAGCTACCTCAGCGCCGGACTTAACTGGAATATGGATTATGTCCTGACCCTGAGCGATTCCGGCCAGTATGTTGCTCTTGATGGCCTGGCTAGTCTTAGCAATCAAACCGGGACCGACTTCAAACAAGCGGATATTAAACTGCTGGCCGGTGAACTTTACCAACCCAACAACCGTTATAAGATGCGTCAGAGAGGCATGGAAGTGATGAGTGCCATGTCTGCTGATACTGCCGCCTCACCTCCCAGAGAACAGTTGCAGGATTTCCATCTGTACTCTCTGCCACGGAAAACCGATCTGTTAAATGGTCAGGTGAAACAGGTTTCATTGTTATCCGCTAAAGATATTAAAATCGATCGCGGTTACAGCTACCAGTTCTTGATCTACCCGACTCTGGAACGCAACCAACACCGGGTGAAACCGGAACTGACGGTCAAGTTCAAAAATGAAAAAGCCAATCAACTTGGCATGCCTCTACCCGCAGGTAACTTACGAACATTTGCCCCGGACAGTAATGGTCACTTACAGTTCATCGGCGGAGCCAACATCAATCACACAGGTGAAGGCAACGAAGTGGAAGTGAAACTGGGCAAAGCGTTTGATCTTTCTATCCACCGAAAACAAACCCATTTCAGCAAAACATTTAATGGCTTTTTAGTGGGCCAGGAACTGCGTATCACCAACAGCCGATCTACTCCTGCAACACTAGAACTCACTGGCAATTTTCCCCTTAAATGGAACATGAAAAGCAGCAGCCACCCTCATGAAAAAGTTTTGGGTGGCAGTGTACGCTGGTTAGTCGAAGTGCCTCCTAAAGGTGATGCGGTTGTGAAGTTCAAAGTTGAAATGGAGAAACGCTGAATTGCAGGCTGAGTGTTGTCCGGGATGCGGTTTACAAATTCCCTGGTGCTGTTGCGATCAGATTGAGTCCAGTTCATGCCAGGTATCTGTCACCCTGCTTCTGCATGAAAGTGAACCTGATCGACCCACAACCACCAGCAAAATAATTCAGAAATCGATTCCGGATACACGAACCTTTATATGGCAAAGAACATCGGAGCCTGAAGCTTTAATCAAGCAGATAGAATCTCCCGATACGGATGCCTGGTTGTTGTTCCCGGCAGATCGCCCAGAACTTGAACATAGAGCCCAAAAACTCTCACCGTCAGAGAACCGAAAAACACTGCTTATTGTGCCGGACGGCACCTGGAAAGAAGTGCGAAAGATAGTTCGAAAAAGCCCCTGGCTAGAAAAAATTCCCATCCTGGCTTTAAACCCCAGCGAGACCACCCAATACACTCTAAGACGCAACTCTCGCAAGGATGAAAAGCAACTTTGCTCTGCAGAAGCTTTATCTGAGGCCCTAACACAGGTTGGAGAAACAGAATCAGGTCAGGCACTTTCCAGAGCCTTTGACCTGTTTATGGAAAGGTACCAGCAACAAAGGAAAGGCATTAAACCTTAATGACTTTATTCCTGTTGAGGTACATTTGCTTGTCCGCCAGATCAAGAAGCTCATCGACTGATATCTGTTCAGTTACATTAACAATACCTGCAGTGAACTCAACCCGGTACTCCCGGTTATGATTGACCTGATCCTGCCGTAAAGACTCCGATAAACGTTGCACGAGATTGTTCGCCCCTGCCTGATCGGTATCCACCAACAGAACTGCAAACTCATCACCACCCACACGGCCCATTACATCAGAGTCCCGACAGACTTTTTGCATATGGGCGGCAAAGGTTCTTAATGCAATATCGCCTTCTTTGTGACCTAAAGTGTCATTAATCTGTTTGAAGCCATTCAGGTCTAGGAACATCAGTGTCGCCGACACATTCATGCGGCTACAGTAATTCAACGCCTTACACGCCAGAATACTGAACCCTCGTTTATTCGATAATTGGGTCAGATCATCCAAGGTTGCCAGTTCGACCGCAGCAAGTTCTCGTTCAGTCATCTGAGCCAGATCTTTAAAGTCCTCAACATCGTCCGGGGAAAGCTCGCGCGGTTCAGTATCAATCAAACACAAAGTGCCTAATTTCTGGCCATTAATGTGTTTTAAAGGGTAACCCGCATAGAAACGAATATAGGGTTCAGAAAGCACCAGAGGATTATCATTGAAGCGCTCATCTTCAAGTGCATT
>JASBRM010000019.1 GCA_030149405.1 Neptuniibacter sp.
TATGCAAACTTTTGACGACTCTCTTTTTAAACTCTATAAAGAAGGCAGGATAGATGCTGAGGAAACTTTGATTAATGCGGACTCTGCCAATGATATGCGCCTGAAAATGGATCTTAATACATCCGACGATCAGGCTCAGAAAAAGACTGAGCCGAAGGCTACTTCAGAACAAACAGACAATCCTTTAGCAGGTATGCAGTTCCTTGACGATGAAGAATAAACTTAAGGGAGCCCCATAGCTCCCTTAATTTATTTCCACTATAAATATTTTTTCAGACTGAACGCTCCACGCAATTCACCCTGCGAGAAACCTGTCGCTTTATCTTCTGGATACAGTTTCTGCAGATGCTCCGCTAATTCAGGTTTGATCTTACTACCATGGCAAGCCAGGCACTGCTCAGCCACAGGAATTGCTTTCATCATCCGGAAAACTTTGCGCCCTTCTTCGTCCACTACAACCTGAGAGAATGCTAGTTTTTCAAGATTAGCACCAATATTCGCTTTTTTATCGAATTCTTCTAAAGCCGCTTTTTCCCACTGATCCGGTGCATTTTCTGGGTTACGCAGTTTGAGACTGGTTCTGCTGATTTCCCAGTCGCTTTTACTATTCACCAAGGCCGTCAGCGGCCCGGCTTTTGTGTTACAAACCGTAATTGCAGCAGGTGCCCCACCACTCTTTTTAGCCTTTTTAAGCTCACCACCCAGCGTGGTCGCCAGTTCTTTGATAACACCTTTGGCTTCATTTTGCAGTTCAGGAATATTGACCTCAAATGTTTCCGCATTCACTGAAGTAGCCACCAGCAAAACACTCAATAAGCCCAATTTTTTCATCACAGATACCCACTAATTTTGTACAGCCCAATAAGAATGTGGGGGATTATATCTCTTTAAATTAGATATTACTAATATATAAATATAAAAAAACACTCTAACAACTTTTGTTATTAGAGTGCTTATTTCTATACTCGATGATTAGCTTGCTTAGGGCCTGTTAACACTAATTTATTCATCCCTGTTGAGACTATAAAAGGGTCAATCTAGGCGCGAGGAACGATTTTAGTGGTTCTAAAAGAGCGACGAGCAACAACGAGTGACCCTTTTATAGTCTCAACCCGAAGGGCTGGGACCCTCTTTGCTCTCAGCTTTGTTATTATTCGCTTATTTAGAATAACTAAATTACGCTCATGCTGCCTTACTGAGAACAAAAATGGCCTCCAGCAGGGGCGAAGAAATAAGTGTGAACAGGCCCTAGTTAATGTAATTAAACAGGCTTAAATCCTGGACCTGAGCAAAACTTGAATAGGCTGCCTGAAGTGCTGTCTGCTGCAATTGAAAACGGCTGATCGCTTCATTGTAATCAAGATCTTCAAAAGAGGATAAAGCTTCTTGAGTAAACAGCTTATAGTCTTCGTTAACCAGATCCTGTTGTTCTAAAGCATTCTGACGCCCACCAATACTGGCACGAGCTGCTACGTTCTTTTCCTCAATGCCCTGCAGGTTTTCAAGAATGTAATCCATTTGCAGGTTGAACTGGTCTCGCTCCTCACCAGTCTCCCCATTGTAATCTCTAAGAGCATCTCTTAGATCTACAGCAGTATTGAGGATGTTGTGCTGATCAAAGATATCAAATGTGGAAGTTCCATCGGCAGTGCCACTCACCTCTATTTCAACACCAGCAATAGTGATGATAGGAGCATCAGGGTTTGTGCTCAGATCATAAGCATTTAAGGCTACAGCCGGGCTATCTGCGGTAACAAAGTTTCCATCTTTATCGGTGACCGTTAAAAGACCACCGGTAATATCAAACGATAATGGTCCGCTGGCCTCCATAAACGTGGCGAACCCTTCTGCATCACCACCTAAAAAATCAACCTCACCAACAATCGGAACGGTTTGGGTAACATTTTCTGTTATGTAACCTGTGACCAGAGGAATTTTCTCAAAAATATCAAAGCCGGAATCTGTGGAAGCCACTTTATTCTCAGGCCCAACCTGCAAAAAGCGCTGACCATCATCACCATTGAACGTATAACGCCCCGTAGCACCATCAACAGTGTAAGGTTTGGTAAAACCTTTGTTTCCCGAAAACAAAAATTCACCTTGAACATCCTTGGTATTCATAAGGCTGTCCAGAGACTTCACTATTTCATCGACTTCCGAAGCAATCGCATTACGGTCAGTGGAAGTCAGTGTGCCATTTTTACCTTGAATCGCCAGCTCTCTCAGACGTATTGAGAGATTATTGACCTGTTCAATGGTTTCTTCCTCAAGGCTTAAGCGACGCTGTGCAACTTCAATGTTTCCCGAAAACTGCTCAGTTCTAGCCACTTCCTTTTTAAACTTCTGAATCTGTGCAGATGCCAAAGGGTCATCAGAAGGCTGAAGAACATTCTTACCTGTAGACAACTGCTGTTGTGTTTTAAAAAGGTCAGCATTAGTTTTGCTGATGTTATCCACATTAGAAATAAAGACCTGTTGTGTAGAGATTCGCATAATTTATCTCCTATACACTCTGCAGCAGCGTATCAAAAATAGTCTGAGCTGCTCTGATTATCTGTGCGGATGCCTGATACGCCTGCTGAAACTGCACAAGTTTCGCCGCTTCTTCATCCAGGTTCACCCCAGCAATACTTGATCTAAGCTCTTTGTTTGAATCCAGTACAGATTTGCCTGCCTGGGCATTTACCTGGGCAACTGCGGCCTGGGTACCCACCCTCTCAACATTCTGGCCGTATTTATCCTGGAATGATGCTCCTTCAACTGTTTTGGCGAACTGAAGGTCAGACATCAACAAAGCATTTCGGTTATCTGAAACGCCATCCGTATTCAGGTTCACCGTAAAAGTATCGTTAAGATTAGGTAGGTTATCGATCGTTACTTCAAAACCTTGAAGAGCAATACTCTGACCGGATACAAATTGTCCAACCAGACGATCTCCATCACCATCTACAAACTCATAAAAACCCACATCTGTAGAGCTGTCATGTTGAAGTGTATAAACATCGCCCGCCGCGGCACTCGCCAAATCCA
>JASBRM010000033.1 GCA_030149405.1 Neptuniibacter sp.
GCCTGACGCATATCTGGAGCAAAAAAGCGTTTAACCTTCATAGCCATCCCTTATCAACCGGATCAAAGCCAAGTAACAATAATTACGCACTTACTTCACCCCCAACGGTTGCCACAATAGTCACCTTTTTGTTCTCAGGAATTTCCTGGTAAGAAAGCACATGAATCTGATGCTCTCCATAACGTACAAATTTCGCCATCAATGGCCTTACAGGGGCAGCCACCAGCAGAACTGAAGGTCGCCCAAGCATCTCTTGCTGAGTTGCCGTCTCAGACAATGAAGCCTGTAATCGTTCTGCCATACCCGGCTCCAACACCAAACCGTTATCCTGCCCTTGCTGAACAGAGTTCAACAAAATCTGCTCCAACTGCGGTGCCACAGTGATAACAGGCAACTCCGGCTCAGAGCCATTAATGTTCTGCACAATCAGACGCGACAAAGAAACCCTGACAGCCGCCGTAAGCGCCAGCGGGTCCTGCGTTCTGGTTACCGCTTCCGCCAAAGACTCTGCAACCGTCCTAAAGTCCTTAAGCGGAACATGCTCCATCAACAGATTCTGCAATACTTTCAGCAACGCACTGAAGGTCAGTTTCGCTGGAACCAGCTCTTCTACAAGCTTAGGAGAAGTTTTACTCAGCATATCGAGTAACTGCTGCACTTCTTCATGACCTAATAACTCATGAGCATGAGTTTGCAGCAGCTGATTCATGTGAGTCGCCACGACCGTTGAAGCATCCACTACGGTATAACCCAGCGACTGCGCTTGCTCTTTTTGAGACTGCTCAATCCAGATCGCATCCAGACCAAATGCCGGATCCTTGACCTCTACGCCCTGCAACTTACCAAACACCTGACCCGGGTTAATTGCCAACTCACGATCCGGATATACTTCAGACTCACCAACAACCACACCCATAAGGGTAATTCGATAACCACCCGGCAGCAGATCCAGGTTATCCCTAATATGTACTGAAGGAACCAGAAAACCCAGATCCTGAGACAGCTTCTTCCTAACACCCTTAATCCGGCTCAGAAGCTGACCACCCTGCATTTTGTCCACCATCGGAATCAGTCGATAACCCACCTCCAGGCCGACCATATCCACAGGCATCACATCATCCCAGTCCAGCTCCCTTTTCTCGCTCTCATCTTCCTGAGGAAGCGCCGCGCTTTCTTCTTCCTGCGCCTGTTCTTCTGCGATTCTTTCCTGCTGTTTTCTATAGATAAACCAAGCTCCACCGCCCGCTGCCGCGGCAAGAGAAAGAAAGGCAACATGCGGCATTCCCGGAATAATACCCATGGTGAACATTATGGCTGCCGCAACAGCCAGCGCCTTCGGGGTTGAGAACATCTGCCCCACAACCTGACGACCCATATCATGAGACACGTTCTGCCTTGTCACCATGATCGCAGCAGCTGTTGACAGCAACAGCGATGGAACCTGTGCTACCAGACCATCACCAATCGTCAGCAGCGAGTAGAAACGCATTGCCGTTTCAAAGTCCAGATCGTGCTGCAACATACCAATTGCCAGACCACCCAGCAGGTTTATAACCAGGATCAGAATCCCGGCAACCGCATCGCCTCGCACAAACTTTGAAGCACCATCCATTGAACCGTAGAAGTCCGCTTCCTCGGTCACCTCTGCACGGCGTGCCCGAGCTTCATCCTGACCGATCAGACCAGCATTAAGATCAGCATCAATGGCCATCTGTTTACCCGGCATTGCATCCAGGGTAAAGCGAGCACTTACTTCGGAGATACGCCCTGCACCTTTGGTTACTACAACAAAGTTGATGATGATCAGAATCAGGAAGACAACAAAACCCACCACATAGTTACCACCAACAACAACCTCACCAAAGGCTTCAATCACCTTACCCGCAGCATCACCACCCTCGTGACCGTAGAGCAAAACCACTCGCGTAGACGCAACATTCAACGCCAACCGCAACAAGGTGGCTATCAGGATAATGGTAGGAAAGATCGCGAATTCCAGCGGACGCTCAGAATAGACACAGACCAGTAGAACAACGATGGAGAGCGCAATATTAAACGTAAAGAACACGTCCAAAAGGAAAGGCGGCACTGGCAGAGTCACCATCGCCAGGATAATAAGCAGCAGTAAAGGCACACCAATATTGCCTTTACCCAAACTGCGCATGTTATCCAGAATTACCGCTCGATCCATTAGTGCCGCTTCTACGTCAAAAAAATATCACCTGTACATCTTTCCCACCAAACAAACACTTAGAAAACAGCAATAGGCTTTATAGTGTTATTTTTTTGACGGAAAAGCATCTTAAGCAATTATTTTTGCAATTTTTACGCCACTATAGATCAGAATCTTTAAATTCTTCAGGGATTGGAAGTGAGTCCACTTTTATATCAGTAGGCTTCTCAGCCTGTCTTTCTTTATAGCGCTTAAGCTGAAAGACGTATGCAAGAACCTGGGCCACTGCCATATAGAGACCTGAAGGTATCTCTTCTTCAATTTCAGTGGAATTATAGATAGCACGAGCAAGAGGCGGCGCTGAAAGCACAGGCACATCATGCTCTTCAGCAACCTCTCTAATCTTAAACGCCAAAAAGTCGACACCTTTAGCAACCAGCACCGGGGCTCCACGACCTTCTCCGTCATATTTGAGTGCTACCGCATAGTGAGTTGGGTTGGTAATGACAACATCCGCCTCAGGCACCGACTTCATCATCTGGCGCTGTGCTATTTCACGCTGCAACTGCCTGATACGGCCTTTTACTTCCGGTTTACCTTCAGTGTTCTTTAGCTCATCCTTGACCTCTTGCAGGGTCATTTTCATCTTTTCTGTGTATTCATAGATCTGATAAGGCACATCCACAGCCGCAATCAGAATTAACACAGCACTCAGAGCCATAAACACCCAGACAACAATATCAATGGCTTCTTTAATGGCTGGCCTGGCTTCGAAAGTCGCTAAAGCCAGAATTTCGGATCGTATATTCCACAGAATCAGAATTGCAAAACCACCCACCAGTGAGAACTTCGCAATCGCTTTAAACAGCTCTACTAAAGCCTTGAGGGAGAACATGCGCTTAATGCCCGCCAACGGACTTATACGACTTCCTTTAGGCGCAAGGGATTTGCCGCTGAAATTCCACCCCCCCAGAGCGATAGGTCCAATAAAAGCAGCCACCATAATAATTGAGAAGATACCCGCCACACCTAACAACGCATCCCATGAAGACGACTCAAAGTGAGCAAGCATCTTATTGGTATCAAAAACAGACTGCCGATCGAGGACAAAATTACTTTCCATGATGCCCAGCATCTTGTCAGCAAGCTGAGCCCCAAACACGAATACTGAAGCCACCGCGGTCATCAGCACCAGCGTTGTCGCCAATTCTTTCGATCGCGGAACGTCCCCCTTCTCCCTTGCCTCCCGGATTCGCTTGGGTGTGGGGTCTTCTGTTTTTTCCTGACCTGATTCTTCTGCCATACCCAGACCTTAAAGAAAAAGATTCTCTATATAATCAAGCACAAAACTGGAGATACGCATGTACTGATCCAGAAAACCACCAAGATTAACCCAGTTAATAAACAAACCAAGCACCATGGTAAATGGGAAACCAACCGCAAGAATATTCAGCTGCGGCGCGGCACGAGACATGATACCAAACGCCATATTCACCACCAGCAGCGCAGTGACCGCAGGCAAAGCCATCAGAAAGGCTGCTGAAAACATCCAACTCCCGGCAATCACTACTTTCCAATAACTGAGTCGATCAATCGCCTCAAAGGCCACCGGCACCACATCAAAGCTTCTCACAATCACTTCAATCATAATCAAATGTCCATTAAGTGCCACAAACAACATCATGATCAAAGTAAGATAAAACTGACCCAGCATAACCACCGAAATCCCGTTGGCAGGATCCGTCATAGACGCAAAACCCAGACCCATCTGCATAGCGATCATCTGACCACCCAAAACAAATATCTGGTAAAAGATCTGAAAGAGAAAACCCAGCAAAGCCCCTATCAGAATTTGCTGAGCGATAATTAAATAAGAGTTAAAGCTCAACCCTTCAAAATCAGGCATTTCAGGTAACAGTGGCGATACTACAACTGTCACTACAATCGCCAGCATCAAACGAATTCTTACATTTAGAAGCTGGCTACCCAGCAAAGGTACCGCCATAAAAAAGGAAGCAACCCTGAACAAAGGCCACAAAAATGCAGTTACCCACTGCTCGATCTCACTAACACTGATCTCTAGCAAGTTGAGTTACCCAATCACATAAGGGATGTTTTTCACCAAAGTGGTGAAATGTTCGGTCAATTTGTTAAGGATCCAGGGCCCAGCCCACATAATTACTAGAATCGTAATCAAAAGACGAGGAAGAAAGCTTAATGTCTGCTCGTTAATCTGGGTCGCTGCCTGAAAGGTAGAAACCACAAGACCCACAATCAAACTCGGAACGATAATTACCGAAACCAGCAACACTATCAGCCAGAACGCTTCACCGAACAAACCGAGCACAACTTCTGGTGTCATATCCGCCCTCCTGTGAGTGTTTAGTTTCTATATTCCAAAACTGGCAGCCAAAGTACCAATCACTAATGCCCAACCATCCACTAAAACAAATAGCATGATTTTAAAAGGTAGTGAAATAATGAT
Organism: Neptuniibacter sp.; assembly: GCA_030149405.1. GTDB lineage: Bacteria > Pseudomonadota > Gammaproteobacteria > Pseudomonadales > Balneatricaceae > Neptuniibacter. The sequence continues at coordinate 4,659 of JASBRM010000033.1, forward strand.
CGGCGACAACATCATCATACCCATTGCCATCAAGACACTGGCAACCACCAAGTCTATTACCAGAAACGGTATAAAAAGCATAAAACCAATCTGAAACGCCGTTTTAAGCTCACTGGTAACAAAAGCCGGAACCAAGACAGTGAATGGAATCTGATCTGCAGTTTCAACCGCAGGCGTATTGGATATTCGCATGAACAGATCCAGATCACTCTCACGGGTCTGCAACATCATAAATTCCCTGAAAGGACCACTGGCGACTTGCAAGGTTTCCAGAACTCCACGCTCCTCATTTACGTAAGGCTGCACTGCCTCTACATAAACTTTATCCAGCACAGGGGACATAATGAACAAGGTTAAAAACATCGCCATACCAACCATAATTTGGTTCGACGGCGTTTGTTGCAGACCCAGAGCCTGCCTTAAAATCGCAAACACAATGATGATTCGCGCAAAAGAAGTCATCATCATGACCATTGCTGGCAGGAACGTCAGCATGGTCATCAGAATCAGAATCTGCAGTGTCACACTGTAGTTATCCTGACCATCTTCACCTGTAGTAACAGTAACAGCAGGAATACCTACATCAGCCGCCCAGCCCACTGATGGCATAACAGCAATCAAACCCAGAAGAGCGGAACTTAATAGTCTAGGAAGCATCGCCGCCTCCCTTCTGTTTTGACATAGCCTCGCTTAAGCGATGAGCAAAGCCTTTCCCCGCCTCTTCCGGCTCAACCACCGGCTCATCGAAAGATTGCAAATGCGAAACCCGGCCTGGGGCCACACCCAGAAGCATCTGTTTATCCCCCACCTGTACCAGCACAGCCTTTTCACGAGTACCCAGAGGCATAACACCCAGTACACGCATATTTTTACTGACAGGAGCGATTCCAGAGAATCGGCGTAAAGCCCAGGAGATCGAAAGGATCAGCACAACCACCAGTACCAACCCTAGTAAGAGTTGCATAAGCGCCTGAGCTGAGAACGGTTCCTGATAAGCCGGAGTGAGGGATGCTTTTGCGGCAGACGAACTATCTGCCG
>JASBRM010000035.1 GCA_030149405.1 Neptuniibacter sp.
CGCATTGCCATTCACCTAATTCATTGGCGCTGCACTGCCATTCCCCGTCATCTGAATTACTGCGCGCAACTCGCTTTGCATCAGTCGCCGCTTTCTCGGGTACCGGGCGTGCAACTTCAACTTTATGAGGTTTTGCCGGTGAAGCAGGTTCAACAATGACGGGTTCTGTAACAGATTGTGGTGAACTCTGGGCTGAATCAGAGACGCTTGATTCAGTGCTTTCAACAGAGTTACTTTCTGCTTCAGCAGTAAGTTCTTCGTTGACCTCGCAGTTCCACTCTCCCTCTTTAGTCATTGAACAACTCCAGGCCATTTCTGGAGATGCTGGTGCCGATTCTGCCAATGAGTAACTGGAGACTAGAGCAGCGCTTACAGCGAGGGTTAGAGTGTAGGTGGATCGTTTCGCAAAGGGCATCAGTTAACTAAATCCGTTTTTGCTGCATCCAATGATCCGGTGTAACACCGAACCCTGTCATTTATGGATTAAAACGCTGCATGATAAATCATTCTCTGCGGCGAGTGTAGACTAGTCGACTATTTATATCAGTGAATAGAAAGGTATAAATAAGCTTTTTCGAAATATCTTTTTCTTAGCTGGATGTCATAATACGGCGCATTATAAAAATTGGAAATTTGGTTTGGAGAAATTAGGTGGATCAGCGTTTAGATCAGCTTAAGGATTGGTTGCATGAGCATATGCCTGGATACCCGGGGTTTGATCAGCAGCAATGGCAGGTGGTTCCTGTTTCCGGGGATGCGAGTTTTCGTCGGTATTTTCGGGTCCTTTCCGGTGCAAATAGCTGGATAGCGGTTGATGCTCCGCCTGAGAAAGAAGACAGCAAACCTTTTGTAGCTGTCGCTGAAACTTTGGCGAAGCAGGGGGTTTCCGTCCCCAAAGTGCATGAGTTCGATTTCGATCATGGTTTTATGTTACTGGGCGATCTTGGAGATGAGCTTTATCTTAGTCATCTGAATGAGAATAGCGCTAATCAGTTATATACCGATGCACTTAATGAATTGCTTTTAATTCAGCAATGTCAGGATCTGCTGAATGGTTCGTTGCCTCCCTATGATCACGCTCTGTTAACACGAGAGGTTGAGCTGTTTAGAGAATGGTTCCTAGTGAAATTGTTGGGGCTTGATCTGAATGAGGCTGATCATTTTGAGGTTGAACGACTGTTTCACTATGTAATTGATTGCGCATTAGAGCAGCCAACTGTATTTGTTCATCGTGATTATCATTCTCGTAATATTATGTACCGCCCTGACGCCAGCCCAGGAGTCATTGATTTTCAGGATGCGGTTCGAGGTCCAATAACATACGATCTAGTATCCCTGCTTAGGGATTGTTATATAGCCTGGCCTGATGAGCAGGTATATCGTTGGGTTGAAGAGTATCGGCTCAAACTGGTTGAGTCGGGCAGGATGATGCCAGATCAAAGTCATTTCCAGCGCTGGTTTGATTTGATGGGGTCTCAGCGTCATTTAAAAGCAATTGGCATTTTCTCACGTTTACTTATTCGTGATGGCAAGGCCGGTTATCTGGCAGATATTCCACGTACCTTATCCTACCTTCTCGCCGTCACTCGAAAACACTATGAGCTTGAACCGACGGCTCAGTGGCTGGTTGAAAAAGTACTTCCAGCTATGTATTCCAGTGAGCACTTTGCAGATAACCTATTGGATCAGTGGTTACAGAAATGAAGGCGATGATTCTGGCTGCTGGCTTGGGTACACGAATGCGGCCCTTAACGCTTACCACCCCTAAGCCTTTGCTGAAGATTAATGATATCCCTTTGATTGAATATCACATTCGTAGGTTAGCAGCGGCGGGTATCCATAATATTGTCATTAACCATGCCTGGCTTGGAGACCAGATAGAAGCGTATCTTGGGTCGGGTGAGCATTTTGGTGTCTCTCTTCAATATTCAGAGGAGTCAGAGCCTTTAGAAACCGCGGGGGGGATTCGTAAGGCATTACCACTCCTGACGGATAAAGTTGAAGATCGTTTTCTCATAATTAACGGTGACATTTTTACCAACTATCCGTTCGAAAGGTTGCTTAATACTGAGAAGAACCATCTGGTTTTAGTGCCTAACCCGGATCACAATCAGAAAGGTGACTTTTGCCTTAGAAGAACAGAGGTGTTGCCAGAGAATGCCGAGAAATACACATTTAGCGGTATCAGTGTACTATCAGCCGATATGTTTACGAACCTGCAATTGAACAAGCCAGAACCTCTGGCGCCTTTGTTACGAAGTGCAATTGCCACAGGAGATGTGACAGGTGAATTATTTGAGGGTTATTGGTTGGATGTGGGTACCCCAGAAAGATTGCAGGAAATTGATCGTTTGGTTAGGGAGCAAAAAATAGATGGCCTTTGATGCGGAGCAAAAAGGTGCAGAACTCGGAAGCACCCTTAAATCACACTCTACCTCTATTTTGCTGGGTGGTCTTATAGGGCTGTTCACGGGTGGCTTGTGGGGGCTGATGTTTGGTGGCTTTGTTGGTTTTATGATCAGTCGCGGGCTGCGTAGTGTTGTGCGCTCGATTAATCCGCAAGAAGCGTTCTTTAAGGCGACTTTTACCGTTATGGGGCGTATTGCTAAAGCGGATGGTCGTGTTACTGAAGATGAAATTCAGTTTGCGCGCGATGTCATGTTGCAAATGCGACTCGATGAATCGAGAAAGCGTCAGGCAATTGAGTATTTCACGGAAGGTAAAGATGCTGATCTGGATCTATCTCGCCTGATCCGTCCTTTGGGGATGATGTTAAAACACAGACCCTCAGTGAAGTTGATGTTTGTAGAGATTCTTCTGCAAACTGCAATGGCCGATGGAGAAGTAAGCTCGCCCGAGATGCAGGTGATCGAAGAGGTTTGCGAATATCTCGATTTTGGTGCAAATACCGTCGAAGAGGTGATTGCCCGTGTTAAAGCCCAGCGAGATTTTTATCAGCATGGTCAGGCCGGTGTCGATAGTGAAGTTCTCCTGAAAGATGCTTATGCGGTGCTGGGTGTCGAAGAGTCGGCTTCAGATGCTGAAGTGAAAAAAGCCTATCGACGCCAGATGAGTCAGCACCATCCAGATAAGTTGGTTTCTAAAGGTTTGCCGGAAGAGATGATCGAGCTAGCCAAAGAAAAATCACAGGAAATTCAGGCTGCTTACGAACGTATAAAAACAGCTCGTAAGTAATTATTTTCTCATGGCTCCAGGGCCCTGTTCATCACTTGCACTATTCATGTCTTTATCTTGCATACGAGACATCTTTTCAGCATTGATAACGTAGGTGTTAATAACGCCACGAACGTGTTTAACAAGCCATGGATTGCCTTTTTTCCAGTCATCGCGGGTTGCGGGCAAGCGACTCTGATGGAAGTTAGTCAGAGCTTTTTGACGGGCAACTTTCAGGCGCCTTTCGGGAGAGATTGGATTCCGGTCAGCCGTACTCATCCTGCTATTGTGGTGAAAATCTATAATGGTTGTCTTAATCTCAGGCAGGATTTTTAACAGGTCTGGAGTTGATTCACTCTGTGGTTGCTGCGCATCAATCATAACCAGTCTCAAATCCTGCGATTCCTGAAACTGCTGAACATATTGAGCCGCCCAGATTGCACCAGTGCCAATGCCCAACACGATAAATCGTTCAGTTTCCTGCTGTTGAAGGTAGTTCAAAGCTGCTTGCGCTCTCCGAATGGCCTGCTCATGGTAAGGTTCTTGCGGTTCAGTAGGAGTAGCTTCCGAGCTTTGTGCTGCTGGTTCTTCTGTCGGGGTATTGGGCGCTTCGGCGTTTTGATTAGCAGGTGCTTCCTCAGTAGTGTTTTCAACTGCTGTGTCGCCTTCGCTGGGAGTGGAGGCCTGAATGGATTTAAGAACAGGTAAAGTGCGCTTTGGTATTGCGGGTGCTTCAATCTGGGGTAGATAGATTGCAAGAGTATGCCACCCGTATTCAGTCAGTCCTGTTCGAAGGTAATTAAGGTCGCCAGGCCAGTCAAAGTGGGTTTTGTCATCTGGGAACATAATGATCCCGCCCTGAAGTACACCACTGCTTTCCGCTTGATAAACGGCAAACAGTTTTTCGCCATTTTTACTTGTATCCAACTGGAGAAATTCAGTATCTGGAGATTCTAGTTGGCTTAGGTTGCTGATAATGTTTTGGTCAATATCAGGTTCAGTCCTTGGTATTGTTGGTGTGGTGCTGGTGGAATCACTGGCAGCAGATTCTGGAGACGCTGGCGTTTCCGGCTCCTCAGCAATAACGCTGTTAGCGATAAAACAAAGCAAACAAATTGGCAGAAATTTCAGATATCGACTCATGCTCACGATTATGGGTAAGAAGCGTGCTGACAGCAAGATGCTCCCTCCGTTAAAATAGCCGAAACTTTTTTCAATTGGATTAGAACCCATGTCAGATTTCAAAATTGCTCCGTCCATCCTGTCAGCCGATTTCGCCCGTCTAGGGGAAGAAGTTGAAAACGTTTTGTCGGCAGGTGCTGATATCGTGCATTTTGATGTCATGGATAACCATTACGTTCCAAACCTGACCATTGGCCCAATGGTCTGCAGCGCTCTAAGAAAACATGGAATTACTGCACCGATTGATGTGCACCTGATGGTTAAGCCTGTAGATCGTATTATCGGCGATTTTATTGATGCCGGAGCGAGTTATATAACGTTTCACCCGGAGGCATCTGAGCATGTGGATCGCTCACTCCAGATGATTCGTGATGGTGGCTGTAAATCTGGATTGGTATTTAACCCGGCTACACCACTGAGTCATCTGGACTATGTGCTCGATAAAGTGGATATGGTGCTGTTGATGTCGGTAAACCCGGGGTTTGGTGGTCAGAAATTTATTCCAGGTACCTTGGATAAATTGCGTCAGGCGCGTGA
>JASBRM010000037.1 GCA_030149405.1 Neptuniibacter sp.
CTTGCTTGAACAATCGCAGATGCTGATAAACCCGGGACCCGCTTTTTACAATAAACCCATGCTCGATCTCGCTGAAAACCTCTGCCAGCACTCCGTATTTGATCAGGTATTTTTTGCCAATTCAGGGGCTGAAGCTAATGAAGGGGCAATCAAACTTGCCAGAAAGTGGGGACAATTAAATAAAGATGGGGCCAACAAAATCATCACCTTCGACCAAGGATTCCATGGTCGGACTCTGGCAACCATGTCTGCTACAGGAAAAGAGAGTTTCAACAGGCTTTACGAACCCAAAGTCCCTGGTTTCACCAAAGTGCCTTTCAATGATCTGGAAGCAACACAAGCCGCTATAGATAAACACACTGTGGCGATCATGCTGGAACCCGTGCAGGGAGAAGCAGGTGTTATACCGGCCAAGCCTGATTTCATGAGTAGGCTCAGGACGTTATGTGATCAGCACAATCTGCTATTAATAATGGATGAGGTCCAGACCGGGATTGGCAGAACCGGAACGCTGTTTTGCTATGAACACTACGGTGTTAGCCCTGACATTATGACCCTTGGAAAAGGTTTGGGCGGTGGCTTTCCAATATCAGCGCTATTAACTCACAAGAAATTCAGTTGTTTTGAACCCGGAGATCAGGGTGGAACATTCAATGGCAACCCTCTTGCCTGTTCAGTGGCCAATGCCGTTTTCACCGAAGTCTCTTCCACAGCATTTCTGGAAAGCAGCCAAAGCAACGCATCCTACCTGAAGAACAAGCTGGAAGGTCTGGTGAGAAAATTCAATTTTCACGGAGTACGGGGAAAGGGCATGTTATTGGCGCTTAATACAGGAGATGTGTGTGCTCCAGAGATAGTTCAACGGGCCCTTAAAGAAGGCTTGTTATTGAACGCACCAAGGCCAGATACCCTGAGGTTTATGCCAGCGCTTAACACCCAAAAGGAAGCAATTAATGAGGGGATTAGAATTCTTGAACGAATCCTGGAAGAAACCATGTGAGCAAACCGTCGAACAGTTTACCCAGAGCTCCGCTCTGGGTAATTTAACTTCTCAACTTGTTACCCTAGGCAACACTGACCTGAAGTTGGTTCGAGATTTTACCAAATGCAGTCAACATCGCCTGAAGAGCGGCTGCTGAAGTGTCTTCTCGGGTTGCAACCGCATAAGACTCAAGCCCATCCACTTCGATAATAATGGCAGCTAAAGCGTTTGCATCTGTGGTGCTTTCAACTGCATGTTCATCAAAATGCATCACATCGATTGAACAACGGTATTGAGAAGCCAAAGCATTACACAGTGCTTCCAGCACGCCTACACCGCTTCCACTAAATTCGGTTTCACCGATCTGGAATTGCGCTTCTACCTGTTTGCCTTCAGTGTGCAGATCGTAGTTATTCAATTGCCATTGTTCATCTACAGCTACGAAGTGCTGATCATACAAAGATTTAATCGCCTCTGGAGAAACCTCAATGCCCTGGTTTTCAGCCTCAGACTGAACAATTTTACTCAAAGGAACATGCATCCACTTTGGCAGTTCGATACCATAATCTCGTTCCAGAACCAGCGCCACGCCGCCTTTACCGCTCTGGCTATTGATACGAACAACCGCCTCATACTCGCGATTAATATCTCGAGGATCGATTGGCAGATAGGCCACATCCCAATGTATCTGATTCGTTTCAGTGTGATAGTTAACTGATTTTCGAATGGCATCCTGATGACTGCCGGAAAAGGCTGTGTAAACCAGTTCACCCGCCCATGGATGGCGAGCAGACACAGGCAGTTCATTACAGTATTCAACCACTTCAATAATTTCAGTGATGTCGGAGAAATCCAGTTCAGGGTCCACGCCCTGAGAGTACAGATTCATCCCCATAGTGATGATATCCATGTTCCCGGTGCGCTCGCCGTTACCCATCAGGGTGCCTTCTACACGATCAGCTCCAGCCATTACGCCCAGCTCCGCAGCAGCAACTGCACAGCCACGGTCATTGTGGGTATGCAGGCTAATACGCACCAAGTCACGCTGTTTTAGATTGCGGCAGAAATATTCGACCTGATCCGCGAAAACATTCGGAGAGGACATTTCAACCGTAGCTGGCAGGTTAATAACGACCTTCTGACCATTTTCAGGCTTCCACTCAGCAATGATTGCATCACAAACCTCAACGGCATAATCCATCTCTGTGCCGGTAAAGCTCTCTGGAGAATACTGGAACTCCCAGTCTGTAGCTGGGTAAACTTCAGCGTATTCACGAACCCATTTTGCTCCCTGAACCGCAATGCCTTTGATCTGATCTTTGCTCATATTAAAGACCTGTTCACGTTGCACTACTGAGGTGGAGTTATACACATGAACGTTCGCTCGATGAACACCTTCAAGAGCCTCATAAGTTCGCTTGATCAACTCTTCCCGCGCCTGAGTCAAAACCTGAATAGTGACATCTTCAGGCACCATATTCTCAGTGATCAATTTACGGACAAAATCGAAATCCGGTTTGGATGCAGAAGGGAAACCGACTTCAATCTCTTTAAAACCCATTTTGACCAAAAGCTGGAACATACGGGTTTTCTGTTCAACGGACATGGGATTGATCAGAGCCTGATTACCATCGCGGAGATCCACGCTACACCAGTCAGGTGCTGTATTTATCTCTTTGTCCGGCCAGGTTCTATCGGTCAGGCGAACAGTTTCAAAACGGCGGTATTTGCGATGGTCAAACATGTCTCTAATCCATTATTCAATTGTTTTACAGTGCTCTGAAAAGCAAAACCCGCTGTCGGGCGTTTGCTTGAAACAATGACAGCGGGAGATTTTTCAGTAGATACTTCTGGTATCAGTTTTCGAGTTCAGACCGGGTAGATCCTGTCGGGCTGGTATTGAACACTTGTGATGCCAACTCCCTAACTGGCCGGTTAGCCAGATTATTTTTTACCCCTCAACCGATGAAGAGAAGTTTATAGCGGCTTGAACGCAATTACCGATCTAAATTCGCCCCAAAAACAAAATTTGCGCAATATTAATAAAGAAAATACACTTAAAACAAATACAAAATTGCTAATATAAATTAAACCATGAAATCGAGTATCTCTCTGGATCGTTTTGATCTGAAAATATTGCGCGAATTACAGCATGATGGTGACCTTTCGAATCAGGATTTGGCAGAGAAAGTAGGACTCACAGCAGCCCCCTGCTCAAGAAGGGTAAAACAGTTACAGGAGTCCGGGGTGATTCGTGACAGAGTTGTGCGCCTGAATGAACGTGCGATTGATCTGAACCTGTTCGCAATTTTGCATATCAGCATGGATAAACACATTCCTGAACGCTTCGAAACCTTCGAAAAAACGATTCAGTCACTACCAGAGGTGATGGAGTGTTATCTGATTACAGGACATGATGCCGATTATCAGTTGAAAGTCGCGGTACCGGATATGGACCGATATCACGATATTTTGCTGGGAAAAATTACCCGAATCACAGGGGTTACAGGGGTAAAATCAGCCTTCATAATGAGAAAGGTTGTGGACAGCACCGCCATGCCACTGGATTACATTTGAAACCCTTAATTACTCCAGATCTGGTGGGCTTGTAACAAGTTATCGCCACAAAAGTTGTCTTCTAACTGTGCCGAATGATTTTCCAGCATGTAGGTAAGAAAGCTGGCAATAAACTTTCTCTGCTCCAGAGAACACGCCTGATAATACTTATTTTTGTCACCATCCCAGATCAGATGAAATAAAAACTGATCCAGATAAAAATCCTCCTCGATAGTATCCAAACTGAGGCGGATAAAGGCTGGAGTGTAATAGAGCTTTCCTTCCACTGAACAGAAGCAGATTGGATCCCATGCAGGGCTGCCGAGCTCGTCCATGCCAATGGTTTTGACATCAGAATTTTTCAGGGTGCCGTTGTGCTCATCGCATTCGTCGCAATGATTGAGATCGGTAAAATTATCCGGCTTTTCCATCTTAAAAAGCCGTTCTGCCCAATCAATCCAACGCTGATCTTTTTCTGAACGAGTCACTCACAATACTCACTGTTTAACGTAAATTTTGAAGCTTTCCTGCAAGTTAAATTCCATTTCGCGAATCCGTTCTATGGCAGTGTCATCCAGCTGTTGTTCCTCACTTAACAACATTAAACCATCATCACTGATAAGGTCGCGGCTTAACACCAATCCGGGACGAAGCTGATCACTGAATAACGCTGAGTCACTGAGGGTATCACCCCCTTGTGACAATTCTTCAACCACCTCAGCCAATACGGATACCACATCCTGATTATAGCGTTCTTTAGCCGTTTCACTCAGATATTCCAGAGCCTCAGTTGTGCTGTAACGCCGGTCGGAATACAAACCAAAGATCAGTTCCAGATAGTCACTGATTACACACAAAACCTGCGCCCTGAACTTGATTTGCCCTTGCTCCAGACCATTCGGATAACCACTGCCATCAAGATACTCTTTATGTTGCAGAATAATCTGACCTGCAGGATACAGGGGCTTAACCATCAGACAAGCAGCATTAGCTAATACTGGATGCTGATGGTAAACGCGCTGCTGCGCCGGGTTCAGGTTTAAGTATGGGACATTGATCAGGTAATCCTGAAAGCTCAGTTTACCAATATGACGAAGTTGCCAGGCATAATAGAGCTGCTTGCGCTCTTTGTCGGTAAGATCCACCTTGCCAGCCACACCAATCATTAACTTATTCAGTTTGCGGTTATCATCCGAGGCTTTTATGCCCAGGCGTCGTGCAGTCAGGTTCGAGAACATTCGCACAATTGAACGATAGCTGCCTTTAAGTCGTTTATTGGCAACCTGCAACATTTCTGTCCGCTCTGCGACTTTAACTTCCAAAGCTTCATTCAATTGCTGTAACTGCCGATTTTTTTCTTCTGTTTCCCGTTGCAGCCTTTCATTTTCAAACTCAAGTTGCCTGATCTTGATCGCTTTCTTTACGACCTTAACAACATCCTCATCATTCCAGGGCTTTTGCATGAAACGACTGACTTTACCTTTATTGATCGCATCTATAGTGGACTGGGCATCGGCATAACCGGTTAGAACAATGCGTTCAATATCAGGCTTTTGTTTTGCAACCTCTTCAAGAAAACACTCGCCACTCATCTCCGGCATGCGCATATCACTAATAATCAGATCTACTGTTACAGTATCCAGATCTTCAAGGGCGGCAATCGGGGATTCATAAGTTATGACATTGCAGCCGATGCGGCGAATCAGCCTTTTTAAAGCGTTTAATATAGCGACTTCATCATCCACCAGCATCACAGTGAAATTTTTATTATCCTTCTCCACACTTTTCTCCTTATTGTGATCACGACCACCAAAGGCATCGCCAATTTCCGGCAGACTGTGGCTGGTCAGTTCCTTGGCCAGCGCCATGGCAA
>JASBRM010000058.1 GCA_030149405.1 Neptuniibacter sp.
TGGCACTCAATTCAGGATCAGGCTGGATACCATAACTTCTCAATTGCCCTACTAATCAGAAGGAATCTAACTGTGTCTGGAACAGTGATCAGTGGCATCAATATTTTCCCGGTTAAGTCGCTCGGTGGCTTCAGTCAGTCCGCCGCCTATGTTACCTCAGCAGGCCTGGCTTTCGATCGCAGGTTTATGTTGGCAACACCGGATGGGGAGCTTCTTTCCGCCCGCGAAGCTCCGAAGATGCTGCTCTATAAAGTGCTTCTGCGTGAGGATGGAATAGAAGTTATTTCACCTGATGGAGGTCACCTGAGTCTGGATTACCCACAGCTGTTTCAGAACTATCGCCAGGTAAGCGTATGGGGTACTGAAATTAATGCTCAGCATTGCGGTGAACCGTTTGATGAATGGTTCAGTGCACAGTTAGGCCGCCCTTGTCAGTTACTCTATTTCGGCGAACAATCTGAACGTTACACTTCCAGAAGACCGGATATCCCCGTTGGCTTTGCTGATGGCTACCCGTTGCTGCTCATCTCTGAAGCTTCACTTGCTGATTTAAACAGCCGATCCTCAGCATCTGTAACTATGGAACACTTCAGAACCAATCTTGTGGTTAAAGGCTGTGATGCTTTTGCTGAGGACAGCTGGAAAAAAATCCGCATTGGGGAAGTTGAATTTGAAGTGGTTAAACCCTGCTCCCGTTGTGTAATGACAACGTATGACCCCGAGTCTGCTGATCCCATAAATGGAGGTGAACCGGTTCAGACTCTGGCTAATTATCGATTAGGCGAGGACAACGAAGTTTATTTTGGCCAAAACCTGATTGCCTTGAATGAGGGGCTAATACAACAAGGTGATATCGTTCAGGTTCTCGAAACTCAGGAAGCGATTAACTACACAGATAACGCACCTGTTATCAATCCAGTGATCGATTCCTCACTTGATAAATCCATCTGGGCAGCAGATCAACGCATTGATCTGACCTGCATCAGCCGTGTCGAAGAAACGCCGGACGTTGTCACCTTCCGTTTCAAGCTACCTGAAAAACATGCAGCTGATTACATTGCAGGTCAATTTATAACGGTTTATCCCGTCATTAATGGACAGGAAAATAGTCGCTGTTACACGCTCTCTTCCTCCCCAAGCAGAAATATAGATATCGCGATCACAGTAAAAAGAGTCACCGGAGGCGACGTATCCAATTGGTTACACAAGAACCTTAAAGTCGGCGACATCATTGCAGCGACAGGCCCCATGGGCGAATTTAACGTCAACTGTAGTAACACCCAAAAACTCTTACTGTTATCCGCCGGCAGTGGAATTACACCTATGCTATCCATTGCCCGGTACCTCTCCGACTTACATTCCCAGAAAGATATTGTGTTTTACCATCAGGCAAGAACGGAAGCAGATCTGATTTGTGAAGAGGAGCTGTTGTGGCTGAAATGGCAAAATCCGAATTTGCGCTTAATCTTCAGTTTGAGTCAGCCTGAACCCAGCTGGCTGGGAATCAAAGGCCGTATCAGCCGCGAACAACTGATACATGAAATACCTGATCTGACTGAAAGAACGGTGATGTGCTGTGGACCGGAAGGTTTTATGCAACAGGCCAAAGATTTCTGCAGGCAACTCGGACTGGCTGAACAACGTTGGTTTGAAGAAAGTTTTGGGCAACCTCCCGGGTATGATGCAACAAAACAGGAAACACAAGAGGTTACCCTGTCCATCAATGGAAAAACTTTTATGGCTGATAACCAAAACCCAATTTTGGTTCAGGCTGAACTGAATGGGGAGCCAATCGCTTTTGGTTGCAGAGCGGGAGTATGCGGGGTCTGCAAAGTGAAGTTGGTTGAGGGTGAAGTAAAACGAAATTCAGAAATTCCACTGACTGAAAATGAAAAACGTGAAGGCATCATCCTCGCTTGCAGCTGTATACCAGAATCCGATGTCGTGATTGAGAAATAGCAGGCACAAAAAAACCCGGCGAGGTCCCCCCTTCAGCCGGGTTTTTTATTTCTGATAGTGCTTAATTAAGCAACTTTCAGTTCAGAAACTTTCTTAGCTGTTTCTTCAGCCATTTCAGTAACTTTCTTAGCAGACTCTTCCATTACAGCAACGTAAGCTTCTTTAGCTTCAGTTACAGTAGCAGTGCCTTTCTCAGCAGCTTCAGCCATTTTAGCTTCAACTGACTTGTAGAATTTAACCTGCAGGTCCAGAGCAGCTTTTGGATCTTTGCATTCGCACAGAGTTTTGAACTGTTCAACAGAAGCGTTAGCCAGTTCTTCAATGTATGCTTTCTGCAGAGAAACCAGAGTCTCAACAGTTTTAGTGTTAACTTCAGCCAGATCCTTCATTGGCTTGAACAGCTCTTCGATTTCTTTAGACATTTCAGGTTTGAAGAAATCAGCAAATGGGTTAGTAGCAGCGTACATAATATTCTCTCCAAGTTGTTTATGTTGCGTTGCAACATTGATTGAAACCAAAGATATATCCTGCTCAATTATTAGTCAAGCACTTTTTTGTGCGCTGCACAAAAAAATTTCACCGCTTATATTTAGCCAAAATTCTGTCCAGCTGATTAGCGAATTGCTGTTTATCCGCTTGAGAGAATGAGGAAGGCCCACCCGTTTCAACACCGGCACTTCTCAGTGTCTCCATAAAGTCCCGCATCGATAAACGTTGCCGAATGTTCTCTTTAGTATAAAGCTCCCCTCTTGGGTGAAGCGCTATTCCGCCCTTTTCAATAACTTCTGCTGCGAGAGGAATATCCTGAGTTATTACAAGGTCACCCTCTTCTAATTTGCTAACTATATAGTTGTCTGCAACATCAAACCCATGCTCTACCTGAATGGCTTTAATGAGTTGGGACGGAGGTGTTGCCAAAAACTGGTTCGCTACAAGGGTCACAAATATTTCTTTTCTTTCTGCGGCGCGAAATAAAATTTGTTTTACCGCTTTTGGGCAAGCGTCAGCATCAACCCAGATCTGCATCTCTTCTTTCCTTTATATAAAGAATCTAAAAATCAATAATGACAATATTACTGCCAAAGCTCAGCCAGAAACACAAAACCTTATATTAAAAATGGGCTTTAGCACCAATAACGCCCCTTATGCACCGCTTTGGTTCACACAAAAATCAATCTATTGTATCCACGCCCTATTACTGCACCGCAAAACACCCTTAAACGCCCGAAAACTGAGCAAGATCACTATAAATAATTATTGGAATGACTTTTGCTGCTTTGGTAGCAGGTAACAATTATTAGGAGTGAAGTAATGCTACTACTTTCATTCGGTTATACCGTACTGAGCAGAGCCTCTCTGATGACATCAGGGTTTATTCTGATGCTTCTGTGGGTCGGCATTACAGTATCGCAATATTTTGGAATTAAAGAAGGCTTATGGGCCTTAATCCCACTGATCTATTTCCAAATCAGTTACATATCTTTGTGTAAACGCCGCTGGTCGAATCTGAATAAGGTCATTGAAGCCTTCAAACATCAGGACTTTCAATACCGTACCGTACATACAAGTTCCGACAAACCGCTTAGAGATAGTACTCAGAGTCTGTACAGCTTTGCCCGGGAATATAATGAGCTCAACAGTCTGGCTGATCAGCTCTGTAATGAAATGAAGTTCTCAACTCATGAGTTGCAAAGTCTTGCCAGCCATACCGCTGACGCAGCTTCAGAACAGCAGAATCAACTATTGACCGTTGCCAGTGCGTCTGAAGAGATGAGCCAGACAGTACAACTGATTCGTGAACACGTTCACAACACTCAAACCAGTGCAGAAGGGTCCCGTGAACTTTGCCAACAGGGAACAGCTCAGGCTTCTGAATTAAGCAATGCCATTAGCGATGTTCGTCATAAGTTTACGGATACTTGCCAAAAGATTGACCAGCTCACCAGCGAAGCTGAAGCAATCCAGTCATTTGTAAGCACCATTGAAGAGGTAGCCGCTCAAACAAACCTGCTCGCACTTAATGCAGCGATAGAAGCCGCACGTGCCGGTGAAGCTGGCCGAGGGTTCGCTGTTGTAGCAGATGAAGTTAGACAATTAGCAGGCAATACCGAAAAAGCAACAGGCGACATTACCAGCCTTGTAACTTCAATGCTGACGCGAGTAAAAGAAGTTACTGAAAGCATGGAACGAAGTGAAAGCGAGCTTAAAAGTGGTTCTGAAACCTGCATAGAGATGCAGGACTTACTGCATAACATTGAATCTGGCAGTCAGCAGAGTCTGGAGCTTATCCAGGAAGTAAACAACTCAATTGATGAGCATGCTTATGCCAGTAATGAATTAAGCGAAAAGCTCACGAACATAGGGAGTTTGCTGCAAAACCACAGTGAACAAGCGCATTCTCTGACAGAACTGACTGGATACCTGGAAAAGCTTGCTCTCAAAGCGGCCTCTAAGGAGGTAACGGCATGATCGAACTGGGGATTTTTGCGCTATTAGTCATTGTTCTGTTAGGGGCGAGTTTTTATAACCGCCATAAATTACGGGTACGCCGGGCAGAAAAAACCCAGCGAGGAATTGAGCAGTTGACAGCTGTGTTGAGCCTGATTCAACGTCTCCAGAGACACCGCGGACTGTGTGCCAATCTCAACGACTCTAACCGCGCAGAACAGCAACAGCTAAGCCATGAAATAAATCAACATTGGAGTCCTCTTCTGGACAGAAGCTATGGCGGAAACGTAAAGCGTGTAAATGTCCAGCACAGCAACTGGCAGAAAATTGAAACTCAGCCCCTAAACAGTTTTATGGCCCACTGCGACCTGATTGAAAAGCTGTTACATGAGTTAACTGTGATTGCAGACACCTGCTCTTTGACAGCAGATAACAACAATCACGATACCGAAGAGCTCTGGCAGAACCTTTTACAACGACCACACTTCGCAGAAACGCTGGGAAGGTTGCGTGCATTAGGAACAAAAGCAGCCGCGGCAGGACACTGCTCTGCTGATGTCCGTGTTCAACTGCAGTACCAACTCCAGAATCTGGATAAAGAGACCATTGATCGTAAAAATGATCTACCTATTAAAACAATGGTTAACGACGAGATTCTCACACCCGATAAAATTGTTATTGATTCCAGGGTCTACTTTAACAATCTGACGAACGCGATCGACAATCAGATCCAGATAACCCGGGAATACCTGGAGCAATTAAAATAATTGCCATTCATTCTGAACTTCTACTCTCAGGAATCCTCTCCTAAAATGGAGCTATAGGATTTTCTGGGGGTATTTATGACGCCAAAACGTATTGGTAAGGGAATGTGGGCAATTGCCTGGGTATTGCTGTTGGCAATGCTGTATCAGTTTTTCGACGGTCAGGTTGAAGAGCGTTATTCACCAAACCAGAACCTATCCAGTGATCCATCTTCCGTAGTGGTATTAAAACGAAACCGATATGGGCACTATGTGGCTCCGGGTAAAATTAACGGCACCGATGTAGTTTTTCTTCTGGATACAGGTGCTACCACAGTGAGCATCCCTAGTAATGTCGCTGAAAAGATCGGTCTGGAATATGGTCGTAAGCAACAGGTAGGCACAGCCAATGGAGTGATAGATGTTTATTCCACCAAACTTTCCTCTGTGCAGTTGGGTGGTATCACAATGAATAACATCCGTGGGCACATTAACCCCTACATGGATAATTCTACGGTTCTTCTGGGCATGAGCTTTATGCGTGATCTTGAGATTATCCAGAAAGGTGATTTGCTCACACTCAAGCTGTAGACATCTCCAGCATCAGATCAATCACTTTGCGCAATTGAACCATTAAGTGCTTTCTACCTTTGCCGTTTTGCTCTAACTGCTCCCAAGACTGTTGCTGAAGGTTGCGTTTCACTAACAAGACAAAATCTGGATTAGTGAGTAAAAAGGATAATTTCTCATCACTTACCCAATCCAAAAAATAAAAAATAAACTTGTGGATTGCATAAGCACAGCTTTCGTAGTTTTTATTATGGGCAGCAAAACCTTTCAGGTCATTCCAGTCATGCTCAGTTAATTCTGGAAGGTGACCCGCTTTTTGCAACAACAGGCACACAAGCTCCGGTTCCAGCGTGCTTAAGTCATCACTGAGACGGTAGTTTAATTGCTCAATAAAGCGAGCCCTTAGATGCTCTGAAACCCGTTCACCCTCTTCGGATAGCGCTTGAAGAACAACGGCGGCATGTCCGCCACTGACCGCATCCTTACTGGAACCCACTCTCACAGCATTAAATTCCGACGCCTGCCAGAAATGGATCAGGTCTGAGCTGGCAGAGAAGCTCGCACCCAGACAATCCCAGCTCGATTGCTGCATCTGCTGCCGAATAACTGACAGCAACTGACTCCCCAGATTATGTCTGCGCACTGCGGGATGAATGGCTATGCGCATAATACGCCCATATGTTAATTCAGCAGCATCCCGATAACCTTCCTGATTGACCAGTGTCTGCGGAAGAAGATGACCTCTTGGCCTGCGATCACCCGCCCAGATTGCTTCTACCAGCTCGGGTTGTAATGGCCCCTCTTCTGCGATCAGAGCCACACCTGCCACTAGCCCCGATGATTTCAATATCCAGATATGCAGATTAGGACTATCCAGAAGTACCCTGAGATCTCCTGGGGTTGTCCGGTAGTGAGCTAAAACCAATAAACCAAACAACTGCTCAAGTTCTTCGTAATTCTCCGTAAAAGAATCTCGATCAAGTTTGGTAATCTCGACGGATTCTGGAGAAAAACCCGCAAGCAGCTGTTCATTGGCTACCGCTTCAGAGTCCAGCATGAGTAGGTTGAAAAGCAATGTTTCTAATGGATCGTTTTCAGCCCAGCGGATCGGTTGATTCAGATGTATTGCTTTCCAGTTCGGAGCCTCTTGCTCCAATGTCTGTTTAAAACGAACACTGAAACCCTGACCTGTCCCTTCGTAGCCATGAATCGTGGAAGAAAAAGCAACTCTTGGAAAATGCCGTAACAGTTTAGTTAACGTTGGAACCGGAATTGCTGCTGCTTCATCAACTAACAATACCTGCCCTTGCCCAACTTCTTTTAATGCGATTTCAGGCTCAACAAAACGTATTTGATGATGTTTATCCTGCAAACGACCTTTGCTGTATTCATAATCTTGCAAAAGCTCATGGGCCATTTCAAAAGCCGCTGCGGCTGCAGAATAATCTGGAGCCGTGATAAGAATATCTTCATAGTCCAAACCAGATAATTGCGCTGCGGCTATACCCAATGCGACCGACTTTCCCCGTCCCCGGTCCGCTGTAATTACAGCCGGACGCCGGCCCCTTCGGAACTGGCTCAGTATGAGCTCAACTGCATGCTGCTGATCTACAGTTTTACTGGGTAAGACTGGAAGCGTGTTCGGGGATGCAGTGAATGCCGTTGGAACTTCTTCTGTAAGCCCGGTAACTGGCTGATTTTCCCTGACAACACAGGCATACGCATCATCCTCGATAATATGCGCAAATCGAGAGATAAAACGTCTGCCAGCATCACTGTCCTGATAAGGGTACGCAACAAGCTGCTCGTGTTCCGGATCATTAAAACCAGGCCACTCATCCAGATCCGGACATAATAAAACCAGGAGGCTGCCACCCGATAAACAACCCGCGACCTGACCTAAACTATTTGGGTTAAGTCCGTCCCAGGCATCATAGATCAGATGCCCAAGGGTTTGCCCGAGAAGTTTATGGGCCTGACGATTTTCATAATTTTGCACGCCGATTGGGGGTTCAGCCCCAATCCAGACAAGGCCTTCAGAAGAGGTAAGAAAAGACACCTGGTCACGGCACCAACTCCTTGGCCCACTCAATACCAGAATACGGCGATGCTTGTGAGCTATCGCCTCACTTTCTAACTGTTGGAACAGTGCCTGTATATCCGGCATCAGACACTCCTGAGAAAAGATATTTCCTTAAACAGAATAGGTTACACCTGGTTCTAAGCCATGCTCTGCGAAAGATATATACTGATTACCACCGCTTTCCTGAGCTTTCTCAAGTTGTTCAGTAGCAACATTAAACAACCTCTCAGGAGTCAGTTCCTTTGAAGGCTGCAGAGTGGTCAGCCCTACACTGATCGTGATGATTGAAGCGATCGATGAAGAATCATGAGGCAGCTGTAATTCTTCAATCGCTTTAAGGCAACGCTCTGCGAGATAGGTAACCATCTCATTAGTTGATGGAAGAATAAACGAGAACTGGTGATCATCCGTGCGGGCGATCAAGTCACCCGGTCTTGTTACACAAGCCTGAAGCTCCTGAGCCACTTTCTGTAAGCTCACCTCAGCCCCCTCCTTACCATAGCTGTCCACTAATGCAGCATAATGATCAATTTCAACAACCATCATGGATAGAGGAGAAAAGTCCCTTACCGCTCTTCGGCATTCGATATCCAGTGTTTCATCAAAATGAACACGGTTTGCTAACCCCGTAAGAGGGTCATTCCAGTTGGCATCCAGAACCTGTTGCGCCAGTACTTCCTGCTCTTCTCTGAGTGTTGTCAGATTACGCATAAGCTTCTTCAGGTATGAAGCAATTGAGAATGAGAGCAGTAAACCGATCAGCAGAAACAGTGCGGGTATAAAGCTCATTTTTGAAGAGAGGTAACCTTCACTGGCACCATAGCTAAACACCCAGTCCAGATCTCCAGAGAGGGACTGATTAAAAATAGAATCCTCGGCAACAACGACTTCACCTGAAGAATAAATTTTCTCGCCATCACCCGTGAGTATTATCAGGGATATTTCAGGGTCCAGTGAACCTGACAGTCCTTGATCAAGCAGGCTTACAAAATCCAGTACCGTGATTAAATTGCCACTTTCAGAAGGGTAAGAAATTAAAAGAGAAGCGTGACCATCCAGATCCACAGCGGCTAGGTTTTGCGATGAATTTTGCACTGAATCAGAGATCCATTTCTGAACGGTTTCATTCCCGGAGTAACCTGATTCGGATTGCCCTGACCAAACGACTGGTTGATTTTTCAGCTGCCAAATCAGTGATTTAATTGCTGTATTCGAAGCAACGGCTCTATCGAGTTGCTGCTGGCTGCTGGCTGGTTCTTCCGCCGCAATCAACAGAGACGCATGTACAGCATGCAACATATTCAGATTGCCGTTCAGTGCATGTTGAAAGTCAGCAACTTTCTGGATCATTTCCGCATTAAATTGCTGAATTACGCCGTCTCGTTCCTGCTTCAACATAAACAGAAAAATCAGTAACGAGAACAACATACCGCAAATAGCAAAAAGTACAGAAACATCAAAAGGCTTCTTTGCGGGTTTGGAGACTGCTTGCGCGTCTGTGTCAGACATTAAAAAGCTCCGAATAATCAATCAGTAAGGTCAGTTAACCTTTTTTTAGCTTATCTTGCAACGATAGTGCACCCGTCGGTGATTTTCCAGCGTTAATGACGCTTAAAAACAGCCACACCCTTGCCGGTTTACTGCCAGCCTGAGATACTCCTGGCCATGATCATTTCAACACTCAAACTACAAGACACTCTATCCACTACGTTGCGACGCCGCGTAGCACCTACCTGTGTCTGTCTGGGTGTGCCTACGCGACGATAAACTGATCTGAATTTCGCGTTTCTTCATTCCAAAAGCCGCAGGTAACCCCTGCGGCTTTTTTCGTTTCTAATCAACAGGAAAATCATGATGAATATATCTGAGAAAACTCAGCCTACCGATAATGGGCTGAACCATAAAACCAACTACTTGCTGCCCATTACCAACAGGCCGGAGCTTTGCTTTATCAGGGGTAAAGGCGATTATCTCTATGATCAGACTGGGAAACAGTATCTGGATCTGATTCAGGGCTGGGCGGTGAACACTCTG
>JASBRM010000064.1 GCA_030149405.1 Neptuniibacter sp.
TGTCACCAAACGGTTCATTAAAACGAATGCCGTTTACATAAACAGATAAACCCTGAGGCAAACCCAACAAAGGAGAAGCAGTAAAGCCACGATACTGAACATCTGGCTGGTATGGATTATTAACCGCTTCATTGATTGTCACACTGCTGAAGTTATAACGCAGGTGTTCTGCAATGTTCAGAGACTGGGATTTTTCAATCTCTTCACTGTTCGCTGACTGCACTGCCGCTGCAATTCGGTTCTTATCCATACCCACACCATGAATAGGCGTGGTTCCGATTACTTCAACTCCCTCAAGTTGAGTAACATCTGCTGCCATTGCCACTCCGCTGCAACTTAATGCACCGGCCAGCATTGGCAGCCAGTATTTGGTTTTATTGCTCATATCAGGTTTAACCTTATTATTATTTAGTTCTTTCAGGCTGCTTATTGGAGCCGTTATAAGATTGCTCAAACAGCCGAATATTACATTTCAGTGACAGTCTTATTAACTGCCTGATCGGACCTGTTAACCCAGTACTTTAGTACCTCCTATTTCCCGAATATTGGAAGAAATACTCCCAAGGGTTTTGAGTATTCCCTCTATTGATAGGTATAAAGTGAAGAAAAAAACTAGCTTTTCCTTCTAGCGACAACGCCTTTTTGAGGGTCATAACCCCAAACAGCGAGCAAAAAGAAAACAAGAAACGCAGCACTCACCACAGCCAAAGCCTGCACATTCAGTTGCCCGTACAAAGCGAAGCGAACCAATTCAACAGCGTAAGTAAACGGGTTGTACTGGGCGATTTGAAATACAACCTCAGCTCCTGCCTCTTCCAGTTTCCACAACGGATACAAAGCCGGGGAGATGAAAAACATTGGGAAAATCACAAAGTTCATCATGCCTGCAAAGTTTTCTAACTGTTTGACTGTGATGGACAACAATAAACCCAAAGATCCCAGCATCAGTGCTGCTAGTAGAAATGCAGGAAGTGCGGTTAAAGGCCCCAAAAGAGGAAGGTCTACTTCAAATAACCAACAGATCACCAGAAAGCTGTAAACCTGAAGCAGCGATAACAAAGTGCCTGCAAGCAGTTTGCAGAACAGGATGTACCAACGGGGAAGTGGCGCAGTTAGGAGTAAACGCATCAGGCCCATTTCCCGGTCATAAACCATAGTCAGGGACGACTGCATACCATTGAAGAGCATAACCATGCACAACAAGCCCGGCGTTAGATAAACCTCATATTCAATATACGATTCATAGGGGGGGATCACCGCCACACCAAAGACATTCTGAAAACCAGCCGCAAATACCAAAAGCCAAAGCGCAGGCCTGACTAATGCTGAAAACAACCTGCCTTTTTGGCGCAGAAACTTTCCCGTTTCCCGCGATGACAGCGCCACAAATGCATTAAACCCATGTGCCGCTCTCATATCAGCGACCCTGCCCTATTCGACATTGAGTGTCTTTAACATCATCACCCAATACATCCAGGTTGTTCACCGGATGCAAGAAGCCTTCGATTGGAGCCCGGTTAATCACCCGGTTGAGTGAGGTCAGGAAAATTGGCTGGCGCAACTGATTGTTCCATGGACGGAAATTCAGTGGGTAACCCTTAGCCCCATCAATTTTGAATGTCTCCGAGAGAAGATCTGCCCTAAGAGCGTCTGGATTAAACTGTTCCTGACGTAACGCTGCTTCCGCCAGTACTTTTACGGCTAACCAGGCTGACCAGTCATAACCTGTCATCTGGCGCTTACCTTTCTTGCGGTATCGTTTGTTCACCTGTGGTGCGCCATTACGCTCCCAGGCCCAATGCCACCAATCCGCAACCAGACCCGCAGACCCTACTACAGGGCGAGGCTGAACAACTGAATAAGGCACATCTACTGCAAACTCACCTTTGGAATCGACCACATAGATTACGTCGTACGCCCCCTTAGCCGTGAGCAAGGCGATATTGTTTTGATAACGCTGACGCGGATCACTGCCTAGTTTGTACAGCCTCTTATCAACCAGCTTCAGGCCAAACTTTTTCGTAGATACTTGTAATGCTTCCAGATAATTCTGATCCACCGCAGAGTCACCATGTAATACCAATACTTTGCGCCACTTTTTAGAGACCAGATACTGGCCCAGCGCATCAGTCAACATCCGTCGACTCGGTGCCATATGAATCAGGTTTGCTTCGCAGCTTTGATTACGCAGCGAATCATCCAGTGAACTCAGATTAAATAAAGTAGTCTGGCTGTTGCTGGACTGAGCTGCAGCCTCAATACCGGCAGCTGGCAGATCAAGTAGGAAAAATTGAACTCCTTCAGCCTCTAATGCCTTAACCAGTCCCGGGACCTGATCCAGTGAACTCACCTCATGAGTATCCAGCTCAAACTTGAAACCTTTAGCTTTGGCGGTGAACTTAGACTCTTTGATCGCCAATTTTACTGCCGCGTCTAAACGCCCCCAGGGCTGTGCCTGATAACGGGCATCTATGATTGCATCTTTATATCTGGGATCATCTTCATACTCGATCAGTGCCAGTTTGAGTGGAACAAGATCAGCAGCATGAACCGTTGAGGTAGCCAATACACTGGCTACCAACAACAGTCTGACAATCCATTGCATGGATTGAGTCATCAGTGATCCACCACTACATCATGAGGAACACGACCCGCAGGTACTGACTTGATCACTTTCATCTTCGCAGTATCGATTACTGCCAGATCATCACTTTTACCATTCGTCACATACAAACGGCTTTCATCTTTGTTCAGGCTGATACCCCAGGCACGCTTACCAACCAGGATGTAATCCAGCACTTTATGGGTTGCTGTATCCACAACGGCTACGTGGTTTGCACCACCCAGAGTGATATAAGCCTGTTTGCCATCTTTGGTCATCACCATACCTACCGGTGAGATACTTTCCGGGCGCATACCTCTGGGTGCAAACTTCAGCTCAGCTTTAGGTTGGTATGTCTCAGTATCCAGAATCGTGATAGTGCCACCGACTTCATTACTCACCCACAGTTCAGAAAGGTCTGGAGTCAGTTCCATGCGGCGAGGACGGTTACCTACTACGATATCCTGAACGATCTCCTGAGTTTCCACATCGATTACATGGACCATATTTGCTACCTCAGAGGTGACATAAACCAGTTTGTTATCCGGGCTAACTAATACACCTTCAGGTTCTTCACCTACCTCAATTTCAGCTACTTTTTCATCCGCTTCCAGCGAGTAGATCGTCACCAGACCATCATCTTCATTGGATGCATAGAGGAATTTCTCATCGGGTGAAATATCAAAACGATCCGGATCTTCACCGATATCGATGGTCTGCTTAACTTTCATTGCCGCCAGATCGATGACATCAATAGCGTCATCATCACCACAAGCCACATATAAGAGTGAACCGTCCTGGCTCAACTTCATTGCACGTGGACGTTCGCTGGTTTTAATCTCGGTGACTTTATCCATTCCATCCGCATTAAAAACTGTGACCACATGATCTTTTTCACTGCTGACATAAACATAACCGGTCTTAGCCTGCACGTTGGCAGCCATAGTTAAACCAACGGTCAGCATGCCTGCTGTTATTCCCTGCATAAACTTATTCATAAACGACTCCTGTATTCTTGTTGTGACTAATGAGTTGTAAAAATGCGTCTGCCAGCGTGAAAGCAGGCTCGCTACTCTCTTCAACCAGCTGTTTAGGTGTGGACTCAGCCAGAATCTGGCCTTTGTGCAATACGATTACCCGATCTGCGGATTGAACTTCTTCAACAATATGGGTGCTCCACAGAACAGCCATATTTCTCTCCCGGCAGAGAGAACGAACATGCTCAACCAATGAGTGCCTGGATTCTGGGTCCAGACCTACCGTTGCTTCATCCATAAGCAGAACCTTAGGACGATGTAATAGTGCGCGGATCAGTTCGACTTTACGGCGATTGCCACCGCTTAAGTTGCGTACGATTTTGTCTTTCAGATCTTGCAGTCCAAATCTTGCTAATTCGTCGTCGATTCTGATTTCCGCTTCTTTTCGGCTTAAACCATGGAGCAAACAATGGAACTTAAGGTTTCCGTAAACGGTTAGATCAAGATCAAGTGTGGCTTGCTGGAACACCACGCCAATTGAAGAAAGCGCAGGAATGGGTTTACACCTTATGTCATTGCCACACACTCTGATTTCGCCCTCATCCGAATTAAACAACCCGGTTAAAAGTTGAAACAGCGTGGTCTTACCAGCACCGTTCTGCCCTAGCAGAGCAACAAATTCTGTTTTCTCAATATTGATGTTTACTTTTTTTAGGGCCTTTACCTGCCCATAAGTTTTACTGACTGCGTTCAATAAAAGTGCGGAGTGCTTATTCATGCGCAATCCTCAGATAAACAGGGTTTAAGATTTTCCAACTTCCCCTCCAGTAACCCCGGAGAGTTTTCTAACAACTGTTTCTTCCAGAATAAAAAAGCGCGGGTTGATTCCACACGGGGTCTTGGCAGATCAACGTTTTGATCCCGAATCAGTCGTCCTGTTGCTTGTGAAAGGAAAAGAACACGATCTGCAAGCTGAATCGCTTCATCCAGATCGTGTGTGACAAAAAGTACTGTGGGTTTATGTTCTTGCCAGAGCTCCTCAAGAATGCACCTCAGGTTTTCTGCCGTGGGCAGATCCAGAGATACAAAAGGCTCATCCAGCAATAGAAGTTCAGGTTTACCCAGAAAAGCGCGCGCAATGCTTACTCTCTTCTGCATACCCCCTGACAGTTTGCGTGGGTATTTTTCAGACTTACCTTGTAACCCAACGCGCTGCAGCATCCTTTCTATCTCTTCGTCGCTGCATTCAGGTGCAGTAAGCTTAAGGTTCTCTGCTACCGTTAACCAAGGCATCAATCTGGGTTGCTGGAATATGTAACTGATTCTGCAATCAGGTCTGCTATTCACGGGTTTGAAATCTATGGATACTGAGCCTAATTCACATTTCTCCAACCCCGAAATCATATTAAGCAACGTGGTTTTACCGGTGCCGGATGGCCCCACTAAAGCAACAAACTGGCCATTAGGAATACGAGCTTCGATCGAACCCAGAACCTGCTCAGTGGAATTTACATAGGTCTTATTTGCGACAGAGAGATTAAGAGTGACCATAACCACCTCGTGCAATGTAATGGTCAAGCGGCCGCATAATGACTCCCTCTATCAGAAGAATGACAACGGCAAATGCCAGGGTGTACGCAAGGATGCTGGTAATATCGAAGAAGTGGAAAAAAGTGCCTAGCTGAAACCCAACACCATCACTCCGACCTAACAACTCGACGACAAGAACAATTTTCCAGATAAGCGATAACCCAGAACGAGCAGCCGCCATAATGAATGGATATAACTGCGGCAGATAAACCCGGAAGAAATAAACCGCTGGAGAGACGTTATAAACTTGAGCAACCTGCAGTAGGTCACGATCAACAACACGCGCTCCCTCTCTGACCATAACAACTACGGTCGGAATTTTATTGATCGCTACAGCAGCAACAGCAGCCGCTTCCACTAAACCAAACCAAATGTAACAAAGCAGAATGGTGACCAGAGCCGGTACATTCAGAGCAATAACAAGAAGGGAATCACCACTCTGATTCAGTTTTGGAAACGCTCCCATCATGATGCCAATAACAACACCCAGTATCATGGCTATCGCAAAGCTGACTCCAACCCGCAATAAGGTGACAGATAGGTGGTGCAGCATTTCACCTTCCCGGAGGTGTTCATAAAGGCTGGTAATAACTGCAATCAAACCGGGCAAATTACTACTGTTAATTAATTGTGCCGTGATTTCCCAGCAGACACAGAGAATCAGCAAAGGGGCAATACTTAGAACAAGACGATTAAATCTATTCAAGACCGCCTCCCATTGAAACTCTGGCAATGCCAGATTTCGAAGGCACCCAGAACAGATCTGTATCTAAACGATCAGCCCCTCCTGTAAGTCTCTTGCCTCCTTCCTGAACAAAAATAGAGTAAAGCTGCTCAAGGGCCTTTAGGTGTTCGGTGGTGAACTGTTTTAAAACACCCTTTCGATATTCCTCTTTTAAGGCAATGAAAATATCGTCATTTTCACTCTTTGTAAGAGGTTTTATCCGCTGCCATTCCTGATCAGAAGTCAACAGAATCTCCCGCGCCTCAGTTGAAGCCAGAAGGAACTTATGCAGAAGTTCTTTATTTGACCCAAGCCATTTTTCAGAGAAGACCCATCCCACAAGAGGCACTTGAACCTTAATACCCAAACCTTCAAGCATCTCAGGCACAGTGATTACCGGAGTAAAGCCTTTGGCTTTCAACCGGGCGCTGTAATGCCAGAAATTCAAAGAAGCAGGAATTTTCTGGTCAAACATCAATTTATTCAGAAGAGGTGGTGCAGCAAAAACAGGTTCTATCTGTTCCTGCAGATTAATTCCCTGTTTTTTCCGGCTATAGGCCTGCAGTAATAGCCAACTTTTATCTACAGGGCCTCCCGCTACGCCCAGTCTCATGCCGTTAAGATCCTTAAGACCCTCGGCTTTAAATTCTGGATTCACATAGACGCCACCGGCTGAAGATGTAACAGGAGAGAAACCGTAATTTTTTTGATTATGGCGTTGGCGATTGACCCATACCCAATCACTGTAAATTACGTCGGCAGCGCCGCTTTGCAGAGCGACAGTGGTGGCATTTTTACTCCCTACCGGAGTGACTTCGAGATGGAACTGGTATTTTTTATCCAGACCATGATGGCGAATGACATCCATCTCCCAGTTCAATGTACCAAACTGTAATACAGCTACCCTTACTGTTGCTTGATCAGCAAAGGCGGGACTCACAGCTATCAAGATGGAAAATATAAAAAGTCTTAAAAAAATTCTGATTGCAGGCATATCTTTTATAGTTCTTATTAGCTTTTGCTTTATGTAAGAGATATAGCAAGAGCCGAACCATCAAGATATAAACCTTATTATTCAATAGGTTAAACACATTATCCAAATAACATAAAATACACCTGTAGCAGTATTGCTACACTCTGTTTCAAGGAATTCTAAATACAAAGCAGGTATGCAACAGTAGGGTTTGTAGGGATAAAAAAGCCATGCATTTGCATGGCTTATAAACTCAAATAATGATGCTCCGATTACCCACCCTTAGCAAAAACTCTGGAGTTTCTTTCATTACGATACTGGAACTGATCAGGATTATTCACCACCGACTCTGCCCGCTCTCTGGCCGCTAAAATCTTATTATGATCCGGTGACTTGCTGCACACAGGATCAGCATTGTGCATATCCCCTGTCAGCATGTACGCCTGACAATGACAGCCGCCCAGATCATCATCCTGCTCGTCACAACTGCGACACGGCTCTTTCATCCAGCCCTTGCCACGGAAGTAGTTAAAGCCCGGACTGTCATCCCAGATCTCTTTGAGACTCATTTCCTTCACGCTCGGAAACTCGATGGGCAGCATGCGCGCACTGTGACACGGAAGTGCTTTACCATCCGGTGTCACCGTCAGGAAGACTTCTCCCCAACCGTTCATACAGCGCTTAGGCCGCTCTTCGTAATAATCCGGCGTGACAAAGATCAGTTTGATTGGATTGCCTTCTTTAGCCAGTTTATCCCGGTAGGCATTGGTAATCCGTTCTGCTCTTTGTAACTGTTCCCGTGTAGGCAGCAGTTGTTCTACGTTTTCGTAAGCCCAACCGTAATATTGGCAGGTGGCCAGTTCGACGTAGTCCGCTTCCAGCTCGACACACAGCTCAATGATCCGATCGATGCGATCAATGTTGTGACGGTGAGTCACGAAGTTCAGCACCATAGGGTAACCTTGTGCTTTGACTTCTCTGGCCATCTTCAGTTTCTGATCGAAGGCTTTTTTAGAACCCGCCAGCATGTTGTTGACCGATTCATCACTGGCCTGAAAGCTCACCTGAATGTGCTCAAGCCCCGCTTTATGGAACTCCGCCATCTTGCGTTCGTTGAGCCCTACCCCTGAAGTAATCAGGTTCGTGTAATAACCCATCTCATTGGCGCCGCCAATCAGTTCGATCAGGTCCTGACGTACCAGAGGCTCACCACCGGAGAAGCCCAGTTGCACCGCGCCCAGTTCACGCCCTTGCTCGAATACGTCCAACCACTGCTGTGTGGTGAGCTCGCCGCCAAAGTCCGCGAAGTCGAGGGGATTGGAACAGTAAGGGCACTGTAAAGGACATTTATAAGTGAGCTCGGCCAGCAACCAAAGGGGCTGACCGTGGCTTTTGTCGTCTTTCTGTTCTGTGTTCTGTTCAGCA
>JASBRM010000066.1 GCA_030149405.1 Neptuniibacter sp.
CAAGCGGATATGGCTGCGCACGAGATCATTAATAGTGCGCTGCAGGAACTCACGCCGGATATCCCGCAACTGAGCGAGGAAGATTCCAGTGTAACTTTTTCACAACGCCAGGAATGGCCAAAATTCTGGTGTATCGATCCGCTTGATGGGACTAAAGAATTCATCAATCGTAATGATGAATTCACCATCAATATTGCTTTGATTGAAAACCACCGCCCCATACTTGGGATTGTATATGTCCCCGTTACGGGTACCGCCTATTGGGGTGGCACTCAGGTTGGCGCTTGGAAGCAATGTAAAGGCAAAGCACCGGTGCATATTCGCAGTCGTCCCTTAGGGGAAAAACTGGTCATTACCGCCAGCAGACGTCACGGGCAGGAGAAAAATGACAAACTTCTGCAACCGCTTTCCCGCCATTTCCGTCAGATCAGTAATAAAGGTGTCGGCAGCTCTTTGAAAATGTGCCTGATCGCTGAAGGGCTGGCAGATTTCTATCCGCGTTTATTCCCCACCAGTGAATGGGATACCGCGGCAGGTCAGGCTGTTGTCGAAGCGGCGGGAGGTCGTTTCGTGAATGCCAGCAACCTTGAGCCTCTTACCTATAACCAAAAAGAATCTTTGGAAAATCCATTCTTTTATGTCTGTGGTGACCCGCAATTCCCACTGGAAGAGATCGCCAGACGAAAATAAAGCCACATATACCTAAGACAGACACAAAAAACGGGGCATATCAGCCCCGTTTTTATTTTAAGTCGGTTTATTCCGCCGCGCAGGCTTGTGAACCCAGATGAACCACTTCTTCAACTTTTGCACGAAAAGCGGGGTCTGTTGCCCGATTGGACATAATGAGTTTTACCTCATTATCACTGAAGTGCTTGTGAACATACTTTGCGAGACAATGGCAACGTTCTTCCGAAACGTTATTACCTTTCATACAGCCCTCTTTGAACGGCTCAAATGTGCTGGATGTAAGAAACTGAGTTTTCACCGCCAGGACCCCTAGGGATACAACAGAAATCCAGATCAAAACTTTATACATCGTACTACACTCGCTTCTTATCGTTATAAACTGAGCAAGCCATTCTATGTGGAATATTGGTCGCTTGCAGCAAACTTTAGTCGCAGCCCTTTAAATTCTGCTAACAAGCCATATATAAGTGAAGTTAACGGATCAAAAAGCACACTTTTTGTACCATGAAATAATAAGACTTGAGTGCTATTATTTCTGAGCTTTAGGATTATTAGCGGTTGCTGTCTGGGTGGGGACACAGAATCAGCAGCCTTATACGACTTATCAATTCGATTGATTTATTTAAGGTGACACTTATGAGCTTTGAACTACCAGCATTGCCTTACGCAAAGGACGCACTGGAGCCACACATCTCTGCAGAGACTCTGGATTTCCACCACGGCAAACACCACAACACTTACGTTGTTAAGCTGAACGGTCTGGTACCAGGTACTGAATACGAAGGTAAGACTCTGGAAGAGATCATCACTTCTGCGCCTGCTGGCGGTGTATTCAACAACGCTGCACAGATCTGGAACCATACTTTCTACTGGAACAGTCTGTCTCCAAATGGTGGTGGTGAACCAACTGGCGCAATTGCTGACGCAATCAATGCGAAATGGGGTTCTTTCGCTGCATTCCAGGAAGCACTGAACGATAAAGCAGTAAACAACTTCGGTTCAAGCTGGACTTGGTTGGTGAAAAACTCTGACGGTTCTATCGACATCGTGAACACTAGCAACGCTGGCTGCCCTCTGACTGAAGGTCAGACTCCACTGCTGACTGTTGACCTGTGGGAACACGCTTACTACATCGATTACCGTAACGTACGTCCAGACTACCTGAAAGCATTCTGGGCTCTGGTAAACTGGGACTTCGTAAACGCTAACTTCGCGTAATCAAATCTCGATTAAAAAAGGCGCCAGAGGCGCCTTTTTTGTTGCTCAAGAATTTATTGGCCTTCCAGCATAGGTTCCAGATAGGGCCAGACCGTGCTTAAAAGATAAGGTTGACCTTCCGCATTCGGGTGAATTCCATCATCCATCATACGCTCTGGATATAAAGCGACCTGTTCCATAAAGAATGGGACAAATGCCACATTTTCATCATCGGCAACCTCCGCGTAAAGCTCCCGGAACTTTTCGGTATATGCAGCTCCGTAGTTCGAAGGCAGCTGAATGCCCAAAAGTAATACCTGGGCATCCGAACCTTCAGCCATATCGATTAACCTTATGAGGTTACGTTTAATGGCAAAATGTGGCGTACCTCGCAGACCGTCATTGCCCCCCAACTCGATCAATACGATTTCGGCATCAGCTTGTTGCAACACTCGATTGAGACGTGCGATGCCATTTTGGGTAGTATCTCCACTAACACTGGCATTAATGACCTTGTGAGGATACCCCTCTTCATAGAGTTTCTCCTGTAACAGATGCACCCAACCTTGTTCCGGGTGCATATGATAAGCTGCAGACAAGCTATCGCCCAGAACAACAATGGAGCGAGCCTGAACCGAACAGCTTAAAATAACGAATAAAAGGGGTAGCAGAATACGCAACGGATCACCTTTATGGATATATCGATGGAAACAGTTATCAGTGCCCAGCATGTCGCAAAACATTTCCATACTCAAGCAGGAAGCCTTGAGCTGTTCAACAATATCAGTCTCGATATTCATCAGGGGGAAAGCCTGGCTATCGTTGGCCCATCCGGTACCGGAAAGTCCACCTTGCTCTCTATCCTGGCGGGTCTGGACCAACCATCATCAGGAAAAGTTCTGCTAAAAAACACTGACCTTAATACTCTGGACGATAAAAGTCGGGCAGAGTTCCGTAATCGCCATATCAGTTTTGTATTCCAGGCTTTCCATCTTTTACCTGATCTGACCGCTCTGCAAAATGTGATGCTGCCTCTCCAGATCCGGAACCATTCAGGCGCGGAGCAGGAAGCCATAAGCTGGCTAAACAAAGTAGGCTTGAAAGATCGGCTTAATCATAAACCTGCCGAATTATCGGGGGGTGAGCAACAAAGGGTCGCCATCGCCCGCAGTTTTGCTACACAACCTTCTTTGTTATTTGCCGATGAACCCACCGGAAATCTGGATGAACACACGGGTGAACAGATCATTGAGCAACTGTTTAGCCTCAACCAAGAGCAACAGACTACCCTCGTACTGATTACTCATGACTCAGCCTTAGCCAAACGCTGCCAGCGAGCCCTGCGACTGCATAACGGTGTTTTGGAGGAATTGAGCTGATGGCAGGGGCTATTGTCTTAAAAATGGCGTTTCGCCAGTCTAAGTCCTGCCTGAAACTTACTGAATGGCGAGCACTCATTATTGCTTTGATCATGGCGATCAGCATTGCCAGCCTTATGGCGGTTCTGGGTGAGCGTATTGAAAAGACCTTAATGCGTCAGGGCAGCGCCCTTTTAGGGGGTGAATTAATCTTAACGAACAGTCGCCCCTTATCTCGAGAAAACCTGAGTTACGCTACGGATCTTGGACTGGATTATTCCGAAGTTACGCAACTGGCAACTATGGCAAACAGTGGCGACAACTTCCTTTTAGTCACCATTCGCGCCCTCAGCTTTCCTTACCCCAGAGGCACAATAGAACTGGAACAACCCAGCTCAAACACACTGCCCGAGACCGGAGAGGTCTGGGCTGAAGCTGGCGTTTTCGAGCGGCTTGATCTCAATATTGGTGACCACATCACTCTTGGCAATAAGTCCTTCAAACTCAGCAGCCTTATCCGTTCAGCACCCGATAGAGGGCGAGGCTTTATTAGCTTTAATCCTCAACTCATTATGAATCAGGAGGATATTTTTGATACCGGATTAATGGGGCCTGGAGCACGTATGCGCTACCGACAGTTGTTCGCAGGTGATACGGAAGCTGTAGCAAAAATGGAAACCTACCTGAATGAGCAGCTACAAACTGGCGAGCGTTTAACTTCACTGAGTGATGATGAAGGGCAGCAGAACAGTGCCCTGACCAAAGCGTCCTCATACCTACGACTGGGTGCTCTGTTTGCCCTTTTAATTTCGGCAATGACCATATTCCTGAGTTTGCGCAGATTTACCCAGAGCCAGAATACCCGAGCTGCTTTACTCAAAAGCCTTGGTTTGAGTGACCTACAGCTTCTTAGGCTCTACCTTTACCAAATCGCCATCGCCTGGTCATTCAGCTCGGTAATCGGGGTAATGCTCGCAGCCCTGTTGGAGGTGATTGGATTAAACCTGCTCAGCTCTTTATTACCGCAACCGGTTCCCTCCCCTGATCCATTCACCTATCTCTCTGGTCCAGTATTAGGCGCCTCAATATTGCTTTGTTTGGGCCTCCCTACTCTGCTGAAGTTGAAACAGAGCAATCCGATTCAACTGATTCAGGGGCAAGCCGAAGAGCTCGGCTGGCAGAAAAAAACACCTTATGTGATAGCTGGTGTACTACTGATTCTGTTTACCAGCAGTTATCTGAATAATCTGACACTTACCCTCAGTCTGATAGCAACCTTACTGGTTACTGGTGGCCTCCTAGGTTGGATTGGGGCCCGAGGCGCCCTGCTGATTGTGAAGTACCTTGCCCCCCGCCACAGACTAGGTAACCTCTTACTGAGCCGGGTGCAGCAGCAACAGCGTTGGTATCGTTTGCAGATCCCCGTGATATGCCTGCTCTTTGCCCTATTGAGTATCAATTTCATCGCTCTGAATGACCTACTCTCCAGATGGCAGCAACAACTTCCGGAAGATACGCCCAACCACTTCCTGATCAATATTCAGGACTGGGAGAAAAACGAAGTTGAAGCGCTGTTGCAAGGAAAGCAAATCAACAGTCAACTCTGGCCTATCTATCGGGGCCGACTGGTTCAGGTTAATGACCTGCCTTTAGCCCAGG
>JASBRM010000068.1 GCA_030149405.1 Neptuniibacter sp.
AGATTGATGGTTCTAGCACTTCGCGCATAACCAAAAACATTTCCGTTCTTTCAGGAGTATTTGATTCTATCGATGAATTAAATATCTTAACAGGTGATGCCAAGTTTGATCCGAGTGAAATGGATGTTGAGGTTTCTAGCAAAGACAAAAGTAAAAATATAACGGTAACCTATGAGCCTATTAGGAAAAGCGACAATTTGATCGGCGGAATAGTTACTTTTACACCACCATTGTCTTCAGGAGACAGTGTTACTTTTACAAGAACTCATAAATATCAGCCAGGTGCATATTTTATGACTTATGAGTTAGTAGCAGAACAGCTAAAAACTAAAACTTGGGGACTAAATGAAGCCAAAGAGTTTACAGGTGTAAAAATAGATCACGAGACAAAAAATGTCCATATTCATCTAACTTTTCCAGCTAATTACCCTATAACTGGGGGAGAATTATGGGATACGTTGGTTGGATATTCTAGCAAACGTTCTCAGCAGGAATATAAGAGAGTTTCTGAATTAAATACGTTCAAGCATGGTTATAATGCAAAAGGGGAACAATTCGCCGAATTGACTGTTCCCAATCCTGCAACCAACGTCATGTATTGTATAAAGTGGTCTCCACCAACTAAAAATAAGTTTGAAGAGATGATAGCTAACAAACAAATCAACGCGGACTAAAAAAGCTTGGCTAAGCTCGTACCTCGCTTTTATAGCCAAACTTTATTAGCCTATTACTTGGTTATTATGTGTCAATGGATAATTGGGGGTCAGAGTTAAATTTCCAAACCTTCCCACTGGGGTTTAAAAGCTTTTCCTAGCCACTAGCAGCGGCGCAGCCGCGTTCTCGTCACTAGTAGCGAAGCGTGCTGCCTGAAAGGCCCACTCGTAGCGAAGCGTGCTGCCTTAAGGTATATTTTACTTACCGGGAACATGGAAGTTGCAGTAGCCTTATCTGTTCACTCCCTGCTATCTTTTATCCCGTCATTTTGAAAATCTCAAATGGATTGAGTTTAAATGAACAATTTCAATGTAGTCAGCCCCGATAGTCTTAAGGATAAGTACGAACTCATCGTCATCGGCACAGGTTTTGGTTCTTCTTTTTTTCTACTTGAGACTTTAAAAACTATTACTGGGCCCATTCTCGTTCTGGAATGGGGTGGTTTTAATTCCTGGGAAAAACAACTAGAAACTCAACAAAATGGTAGTTTCACTTACGAAGAAACGTATTTGAACAAGAGTGAGAAGCCCTGGAACACAACCATTGGATTCGGCGGTGGTACTAACTGCTGGTTTGGTCAAACCCCACGTTTTCATCCAAATGATTTTAAAACAAAATCTCTATACGGTGTCGGGAAAGACTGGCCTATAAGCTATTTTGAATTAGAACCATTTTATTGCGAAGCTGAAACCATCATGTCTATTTCTGGTGATAATGACATGACGGAAGAAATACCTCGAAGCTGCCCTTTCCCACAACCTGCTCATAATGGCTCAAAAATAGATAAGGTCATGAAAAAAGCCATGCCAACCAAGCATTTTATTGCGCCTACAGCCAGAGCAAGGGTAAATACAGACGATAGGCCGGCTTGCTGCTCAAGTCA
This sequence comes from Neptuniibacter sp., assembly GCA_030149405.1. Classification (GTDB taxonomy): domain Bacteria; phylum Pseudomonadota; class Gammaproteobacteria; order Pseudomonadales; family Balneatricaceae; genus Neptuniibacter. The sequence goes on from JASBRM010000068.1 coordinate 1,598, forward strand.
CAAATGCAATTTTTGTCCCGTGCAAGCGAAATTTACTGCAATCAATGGCTTCAAAAATGTTTACACTGCTGCAAATGTCGACATTTGCTTTGAATCCGAGGTGATCAGCCTCAACAGCCAGAACGATATTATTTCCAGTGTGAAATTTAAGAACTCTTCTAAAGAATACACTGTAGAAGGTGAGTCGTTTATTTTAGGTGCCAACGGTATTCAAAGCCCGGCTATTCTTCTCCGCTCAAATCTTGACTATGCTGCGACAGGTAAAGGCCTTCATGAACAATTATGCCTGAAGGCAGAAGTCTATCTCGATGGGCTAGAAAATTTTGGTGGGAGTACGATCTCAACGGGTATCAATTATTCTTTGAATGATGGGGACTTCCGGAAAAACCACGCTTCCTGTTTGATTAATTTCGAGAATAGTTGGACTTATGGTCTGAGAAAAGAATATGGCCGTTGGAGAGAAACTCTTCCACTCAACATAGTTGCTGAAGATCTTCGCCAAGATAGCAACTACGTCACCATTGACCCTCAATCCGGTAGAGCTGTAACTAAACACGATTCAGCTTCATCTTATGGGTATAAGGGCATCGAAAATGCGTTTAAAGAGTTACCTAATATCCTTTCAGCGTTACCTGTAGAAGCAATTTTCAAACGCGGGATGCGAAATTCAGAATCCCATGTTCAAGGGACATTACATATGGGGCCTGAGGACAACGACTCTGTTGTTGATTTGAATCAGGTTCACCATAGATACAGAAACTTGGTTGTAGTGGGTTCTTCTGTCTTCCCTTCATGCTCTACTGCAAACCCCAGTCTAACCGTGGCCGCTCTCTCTATCAGAGCTGCTAGAAACTATTTTAAATAGGGCTCTATCATGAAGATATCAAGAAGAAATTTCTTACTACTGGGAAGTGGCACCCTGGTCCTATCTGGAATTGGACTCACTTACTCTAGTAAAGAAAATTTCCTGCAGGAACGGTTGCATAAAATGTTGGGGGATTTTGATATTTCGGACAGTGACTTCAAGCGATTCAATGAGCATTTTAGGTCTTTTATATCCGAAAATCGTTATGATCGTTACCATACGATGATTCAGTTAGAAAAATTTACGATTAATGGGAATGTCGATCCCCTTAAGATAAATGAAAGAATAGATAAGTGGGATAGGCGCCTGGTTACTCAGTTCATAACCTCAACTGATTATCTAGAAAGGCAAGGTGAAAAAGTTAGGTTCATAGGAGCATACCTCCCTTGCAGAAACCCCTTTGCTGATTATTCCTTCGCTTGAAACGAAGGATTAACGTTTGAGTTAAACTCCGATTCTTTCATCCCTGCTTTTATAGCTTTTCCTGGCCACTAGCAGCGGCGAAGCCGCGTTCTAGCTCCTAGTAGCTGCCCAAAGGGCAGCGTGCTCGGCGCTAATAACTGAACCTAACCCTCGCATAAATATTTGAAGCGCGCTCAAACTGTCCAAAAAACGTATGAGCGTCCGCGCCGCCGAAGAAGTTCCCCCCAACCGTCAAACTGAGTTGATCATTAAACCGGTACTTCGCCGAAGGACGGTGGTAGTAGTCCTGATCTGTTGGTGAGTAGAAGCTAAACCAGCTTAGGGTCAGGTTATCCTGCATGGCACGGTAGGTCAGGCGCATGGTCCAGAGGGAGCGGTTTTCGTCCGGGCGGTATGGGCTGTTGCCGTCATTAGCCGCTAGGGCTTCGTAGTCCTGAATATGTTCAAGGTAGTATTGTAACCCCAGCGTGAGCTTAGGGATCAGTTCCTGCTCGTAGCCGACCAGAAAACGTAACTGGTTGTTGGGTAGCAGTGGATCGTTGCCGACATCATCTGTGCCGTTGTACCAGGCAAATTCGGTATGGCCAATACCGCTGGCAATATTGGTTCGTAGGCTTGCGCCTAGAACATTCAGGCGGCTGAAGTACGGCTGCATTGAGCTGTTGATCGCATTGGGTTGTTTCCAGAAACCGCGATAACCATAGAGCGCCCATTCGGTGCTGCTACTGCCCAGAAGTGAAGTTGTTCCGTACAGGCGTGCTGCAAATTCACCGTCGGAGAAAGATTCGCTGGGCTCTTCTGGTACAACCTTTCCGGCTGGTGCTGAGACCTGTGAAGCAGCCAACGGTGAGAAGTAGGAAAAACGTTCGCCTTCGATAAATTCATCGTGGGTGAATACCGGAGTCCAGACTAAATCCAGATTGGTATTTTCGGCATAGATTGACCACTTCACACTGGTGGATGGGGCTTTCAGATACTCGTCATCTCTGCCGGAGAAAAACGAGACCCAGTCTTTCGCGAACAGATCGTTCAAGAACAACAGGTCACCGGTACCCCAGGTAAGGACCTGATGCCCTACCCGCATATCGATATTGTCAGTCAGGGAGAATTCAGCCACGGCTTCACGAAGGTTGAGTCGGAGGCCGTTATCGCCACCATCGGCGGCATCTGTATACAGGTCCAGCTTTCCACTCAGGCGGGTTTCGCCAAGATATGTTTCAGATTCCAAACGTGCGCGTATCTCTGCCAGGGTCAGGTTATCATCAGTTAATGCAGGATCTGAAGCGGTTCGACCGCCTAAAGCACCTTCAATAAAACCATGCAGAACCGGGCCGCTCTCTTCCTCATCACTCCAGGCATCATCTCCCCAGCCATCTTCAGCATGAGCCAACTGGGCAGTCAGCATTAGAGCCAGCAGTGATGCGTTTAAACCTGTACGCATAATCACTTTATCTTCAACCATTCACGAGGTGGTTTACGCAATGAGCGCTCGGTAAATACGCTCTGTTCCATACCCAGATCGTATTTCTGGAAACGGAATTCCAGTGTCGTTGTTCCACCACTGCGCAGGTCTGATACCTGTGATTTGGTTACGGTTGGGTAACCCTGAATATCCTGACTCTCAAGTACCTCTACACGGCGGTAGAGCTCAGCGTTTTCATCCTGATATTCGATCTTTTCCGGAAGGAAAGTCTGTTTGTTGATCCATACCTGATAACGGCTGAACTCGACACTGCTTGTGTCCAAAGGGGTATTCTCAACAATGTAATGAGAGCCAGTTGTCTCCAGCAGTACATGGCTGTCCTCTTCCGTGCCACGGCCGGATACATCTTCATAGAAATAGTGGGCACCCACAAAGCTGGTACGTTTGTCACCCGCAGAGATGCGTTTCACCAGATCCAGTCCCGGCAGGTATAACCAACGGTCATCGTCTTTGCCCGGCTTTTTCGCAACCAGAAATACGGTATTTCGCACATCGGCCGGACGGCTGAACACCACCAGAAAATCCTGCTCACCACCCTCTTCCCGATCACGGCGCAAAATGGTGAACTGACGTTTCTGTTCACGTCCCTGCGCATCACGGATCAGCATACGCGCTTCAGAACGACCATCGACACCTGAGTAATAAGCCGCCAGGTTGGCTTTGGCGACGATCTCATTAGCATCGGTCAGATCCGTTGCTGAAACGACTGAACTGAATCCAAGCAGCAGGAACAGTGAGAGGTTGATTAACTTACGCATGTTCTTTCTCCTTAATTTCAGTTACTGAGTTTTTCATGGAAAACAAAGCTGTTTTGTTTTTAATGCCATTCATCACAGCAGGAAGCAGTATTACTGTAACCACAGCCGAAACTGCCATAATCATCGCCAGGAAAAAGCCTACAGTGATATAGGGAACCAGCGGCGCAAACAGCAGAGGGGTAAAACCTACTGCTACCACAACTGCGTTGCGGCTTATGGCACGGGCCGGGCCTTTGTAAACCTGAACAACGGTTTGTTCCCAGTCACCACATTCGCGATAAATCGCACGACAGCGCTCAAGGAAATGGATGGCAAAATCCACCGATAAACCCAGAGTCAGCGCCGAGAGAACTGCTATAGGCATGTCGTAATCCTTTCCGATAAATCCGATCAGTCCGTAGATTGAAAGAATAGTTACGGACAGCGGCAGCATTGCCAGCAGACCGATTTTGATCGAGCGGAACAGGAACAACATCATCAGCAATACCATAAAGAAAGCGCTGATCAGACTATTCAGCATGCCGCTGACCATCTGTTCCTGCCAGACCACATTAATAAAGGTCAAACCCGCCCAATTCAGTTCTACATTCTCAGGCAGAGGGTTAGCAGCAACATACTGATCCACCAGCTCAATCACCTTCGACATATCCTGATTGTCTCCGCTCTTAAGTTGCAACCAAAGCACAGTTGAACTGTAGTCCGGTGTTACCATATGCCAGAGATCGTCCGGACGGTGGGAAGACTGGAAGCTCAGAATGGTTTGCGCTGCTGCAGTAGCGTTGGCTGGGAGCTGATACTGGTTTTGATCGCCACCTTGTAGTTCACGGTAAACAGTTTTCAGCAGGGTCACCAGTGAATTACTTTTGCCTACAAGCTCAGAGTTGTTCAAGTAATTCTGAAGGTTTTCCAGATAACTCAACGCATCAGGCTTCAGAAAGTATTTACTATTGCCCTGAGCGGACTCCGCTCTCTCCAGAAGATTTAACCAAAGCTCTTCATTATCCGCGTCGTCATAAGCCGCATCATCCAGGGCGAAGGTCAGTTTCTCAATCATCTCTGCTAGAGGCAGCGCCTGAATCGGCTCAATGATATGTCCTAGCTTGCCCTCAATCGACATACCTGAGGCCTGTGCTTTAAGCTGATTCAACAACTCTGATTGAGCAGATTCCTGGCCGGTATAGTCCAGTACTAAAAATGCATCGTAAGTGCCGGAGAAATGTTCGTTCATTACTTTATCGGCAATACGCAGGCGGTGGTCCTCTTTAAACCAGCGGACCGGGTTGTCGTTGATCTGGATAGTACTCAGGCCATAAACGGAAACCGCACTCACAACTACAAACAACAGGACCAAAGACTTTGATTTCGCGATAGAGAAACGACCTACTGATGCCAGCAAGTTACCCAGTTTGCCAGTGGCCTCTTCCTGAATTGAGTGATCCTTCAGAGCAGCTAAACGCTTTGGAGACAGACATACAATATAAGCCGGAACCAAAAGGATGGTCAGCAGGAACGCCAGCATAATGCCAAAGGCCACATGCA
>JASBRM010000098.1 GCA_030149405.1 Neptuniibacter sp.
CGTGGTGGTTTGCGTTGGTCAGACCGTATGGAAGACTACCGTACCGAAGTGCTTGGTTTGGTAAAAGCCCAGCAGGTAAAAAATGCAGTCATTGTGCCCGTGGGTGCTAAAGGTGGCTTTGTTGCAAAACAGCTTCACGATGCGATGAGCCGGGAAGCCTGGTTGGAAGAGGGCATTCAGTGCTATCAGATCTTCATCAGTGCCTTATTGGACATTACCGATAATCTGGTGGAGGGGGAGGTCGTTCCCCCAGAATCTGTAGTACGCCACGATGAAGATGATACATATCTGGTAGTCGCAGCGGATAAAGGTACGGCTACCTTCTCTGATATCGCTAACGGCATTGCCGAAAAATACGGCTTCTGGCTAGGAGATGCTTTTGCTTCCGGTGGTAGTCAGGGCTACGACCATAAAAAAATGGGCATCACTGCGCGTGGGGCATGGGTCTCTGTTGAACGGCATTTCCGGGAAATGGGACTGAACACAGACAAAGATGATTTCACCGTTATGGGCATCGGTGATATGTCCGGGGATGTTTTTGGCAATGGCATGTTGCTGTCAAAGCACATTCGACTGCAGGCTGCCTTCAACCACCTGCATATCTTTATTGATCCGAATCCTGATGCAGCGAAGAGTTGGAAGGAGCGTAAACGTTTATTTGAGCTGCCACGTTCTTCATGGACCGATTACAGCAGTAAACTGATCTCCAAAGGTGGCGGCGTATTTGAACGCAGTGCCAAAGCGATCAAACTATCACCGGAAATTCAGGAGCTAACAGGTCTTACAGAAAGCAGTGTCACACCTACGGATCTGATCAGTGCCTTGCTTAAAGCACCGGTAGATCTGATCTGGAACGGCGGTATTGGCACTTATGTTAAAGCAACTACCGAAACTCATGCGGATGTTGGCGATAAAGCCAATGATCTTTTGCGAGTCGATGGCAACGAACTTCGCTGTAAAGTCGTGGGTGAGGGCGGCAACCTGGGCATGAGTCAGAAAGCACGTATGGAATACGCCTTGAATGGTGGACGTATGAATACGGACTTTATCGACAATGCCGGTGGTGTGGATTGTTCTGACCATGAGGTGAATATCAAAATTCTGTTGAATCAGATCGTTGATAACGGCGATATGACCGAAAAACAGAGAAACCGTCTGCTGGAGCAAATGACAGACGACGTCTCTGATCTGGTACTGAAAAACAATTATCGTCAGGTGCAGTCTATCTCACTGGCTGAATCGCGTTCTCTGGAAAGCATGTCAGAGTATCAGCGCTACATCAGTAATATGGAAAGTGCCGGGAAACTGGACCGAACTCTGGAATTTTTGCCAGAAGATGATGTTTTAAATGAACGGAAACACGGCACTATAGGCCTGACACGTCCTGAATTATCAGTTCTCATCTCATACAGTAAGGCTGATCTGAAAGAAGATTTAACCTTGTCTTCAGTTCCCGATGATCCTTATCTGGCTCAGGAATTGTTTACCGCATTCCCTCAGAATCTGGTTGATGATTTCTCAGGACCGATTACACACCATCGCTTGAGACGAGAGATCATAGGTACGCAGATTGCCAATAATATGGTCAACATTATGGGCATTAACTTTGTTGACCGTCTGAAAATTTCAACCGGCGCAGATGCGCCTACAATCGCCAGAGCCTATATCCTTGCCCGGGATATATTTGATGTTGAAAATCTTTGGCAGCAAATTGAAAAGCTCGATCATAAAGTCAGCTCAGCGGTTCAGGTTGAGATGATGCTGGAACTGCAACACTTGTTACGCAGAGCCACCCGCTGGTTCGTGCGTAATCGCAGAGCAGAAACGGACTGTGCTAAAGAAATTGATAAATTTACCTCTGAACTTACTGTGATTATCAGCAAGCAGGAATCGCTGTTGAGTGGTGACCCTAAAGCACTTTGGGATACGGCTTGTGCCCGATACCGGGAAGATGGGGTGCCGGCGAAGTTAGCAAAATATTTAGCAGGTACCCGCAGCCTCTATTCTGCACTGGGGATTATCGAAGTAGCAGCAGAAACGAATCTACCAACAGATAAAGTTGCTCAGGTTTATTTCTCTTTGGGTGAAACATTACAACTGGACTGGTTGAGCCAGCAGCTAAATCGCCTGACCGTGGAAAACTATTGGCAGGCATTGGCCAGAGAAGCATTTCGCGATGATCTTGAGTGGCAGCAACGTGCGGTTGTTGGCAATGCCATATCCAGTTACGGAAAATCATTCAATCTGAAAGAAATAGTTGAACAATGGTGTAAAGAAAACGCCTGGTTGGTTGATCGATGGATGAATGTGCTGGCAGAATTGAAAAATGCGGAAAAAGAAGAGTATGCGATGTATACCGTGGCTTTGCGTGAACTCTTCGATCTGGCAAAATCCAGTCAGTACAGTAGTTAAATGGTTCTAACAGGGCAAGATGCAAGACATAATCGTTAACCTGAACATTAGTGCTGAAAAGTACAAGTTGTTGTATCAGGGGGTTGCTCAGACCGTATATACGCGGACTCTGGATGGTAAAAGTGTTCAGTTTCCAGCAAATATTCTTCGCCCTTTCTTATTGCGAGATGGCATAAAGGGGGTTTTCAGAATTATTTTTGATAATAAAGGTAAGTTTCAGGGGATAGAAAAGCTCAGCTGAGTATGGCAATGGAACAGTCTGTATAAACCTTTCTAATAATTAAAAAAGCCCAATAGATCTCTATTCATTCAGATTTTTCTGATGATCTTTGGGTATTAAAATGGCGTTGTTGTGAGGGTCTGTCATGAAGCCAAGTCTGGTGTCATTGCTATTAGGTTGTGTTCTTTCTGGTTCTGTTTCAGTTGCATCAGCTGAAACTGATAAAGTGCTTGTGGTAATGAGCTATGAGCAGGATAACCCCTGGTGCCAGGAAATTAAGCAGGGTATTGATTCTGTTCTGGCTGACAAAGCAGAAATTACCTATTTCTACATGGATACCAAGGTAGATCCCGCTAATGGTCTAGTCAAAGCCGCCGAAGCGCTAACGGCCTATCAAAAGATCCAGCCCGATGGCGTCATTGCTATCGATGATAATGCTCAGTCAATGTTTGTGGTGCCTTCCTTAAAGGATCAGGTAGATACTCCGGTTATGTTCGCGGGCGTCAACTCTGCTGCAGCTAAGTATGGTTACCCAAATGCTCATATTTCTGGAATTCTTGAAAGAGCGCATGCGCACGAGTCACTGGCCTTTGCTAAGCAGCTAATGCCAAAAATTCAGTCTGCGTGCTTCATGACCAATGATGTGCCCTCTGGTGAGGCTTTGAACAAGCAGGTAGATACTGAAAAGGCAGACTATCCGGTTAAAGTGCATAAGTTTTTTCGGGTGAAATCAACCGCGGATAT
>JASBRM010000108.1 GCA_030149405.1 Neptuniibacter sp.
AAGTCGGTGTCTGACCACACCAGTAACCGTTACAGAACATTGCCCGCGTTTTGGCATTGCTAAAATCATAGCTGCCATCTGTAGATAAGGTGACACCGAAGTCATCCATCGCATCCACAGCGGTTTCTTCTTCCTTCATCACCGTATACGGAACATTAATACTGCCCGGAATCGTCAAACGGTAATGCCAACCTTCAGTACGCGTATCAACAATCAGAACATTTTCATCTTCCTGTGATTGTTGCATATAACCCACAAATTCACGCTCTGCGATTGTTTCAACATCATAGGGTTCAAAAGGACGAATCGGCTGCGGCATGCCTCTGAAAGTGGTGCTGTAAAGCTCGTTGATCGTATTTGCCGGATCCTGATTACGCATCACCTCTACTGGCTCGCCATCATGATCCACTGTAAAAGAATACAAGCCAGGAGCGATCATGGCTTTTTTACTTCCACCTTCAGCTAATACTGCAGGTGATGCCGCCAGTGCTGTAACCAAAGCCAGACTTGTAACTGTACGTTTGAGCATCTCACACCTCTTTTGATTATAAATTTATGATTATTAGTTATATCTGTGATTTTCACATAAACAGATAGCAAGAACCATGCTCGATGCTTTAGACATTAGATGTAACTAATTTAACTCCTCAAGCAAGTCTATGCTGAACTGATGAGCATCTGCGGACAGGCCTTGTTTATCACATTCAGCCAGGAACTTTGCTTCCCGATCGACTGTTTCGTTATACCCAAACTCATTCTTTTCCAACATCTGCAACTGCAGGGTTGCCTTGTGATAAAAAGCTAAAACCGTTGCAGCAGTCTGATTGCCACTCTGCAGAAGGTCTTCCCATTTGTGTCGGTGGTTTTGAATTTTTAAAGCGGTGCGTTTCAGATTCCAGCTGTAGCGGAGATCATCAAAAAACGGTTTGGTATACACCTGAGAATAGATCAGTACTGTTATCAACAACCCAATCAGAACACCGGCCATATTTACAGCCATGTTCTCACCCTCAGGGTTACCGTAATAATTTCTCAGTAAGGCACTGATGCTCAATGCAAAAACTGCAAAAATAGAGCAAAAAATAATGGCAACCTTGCGCTGCTTCTTTTGATAACTCTCTTTGTCGATCTCTCTTAATTCCACTGTACTACCCTTATTCACTGTCTAAACTTTGATCAACCGCTTGAAGTTCGGTCGTACCCGTGTAGACTTGGCGCCTCGAAAAAATTCTTTCTAGCACAAGCCATGTATTCCGTAAAAGAAATTTTCTTCAGCCTTCAGGGTGAAGGCGCTCAATCCGGGCGTGCCGCTATCTTCTGTCGCTTTACAGGCTGCAATTTATGGTCTGGGAGAGAACAGGACAGAGCGTCTGCCGTATGCGATTTCTGCGATACAGATTTTGTCGGTACCGACGGTCAGAATGGTGGTAAATTTTCGACTGCTGAGGAACTGTGTAAATACCTGAGAAGTTTTTGGCCACTTCACAGTGCTACCCCGCCTTATATAATTTTCACCGGTGGTGAGCCCGCTCTGCAACTGGATCAGGATCTGGTAGACACCTGCCACGAATTTGATTTTGAAATAGCTATTGAAACTAATGGTACAAAACCTCTTCCAGAAGGTATTGATTGGATTTGTGTGAGCCCAAAAGCAGATGCAGAGATTGTGATTATCCGCGGAGATGAACTAAAACTGGTTTACCCTCAACCGCTGGCTACACCTGAACAATTTTCCGCACTGGAATTCGATCATTTCTATCTACAGCCGATGGACGGCCCGGATCGAAAGAAAGTCACTCAGGCAACCATTGAATATTGTATGCAACACCCACAATGGAAATTAAGTCTGCAGAATCACAAAGTCCTTGGAATAGACTGAGCCTGTTTCAATCATTCAGACCAGACTGCCCTCAGAGCTTTTCTGAGGCCAGTTTCTGTACGCTATGAGTGCAAATGCTGGAATGTTCATCAAAACGCCGTAGATCAAAGCACTGGCGGACATCTCAGGATTCTGCAATATGCCTCCTGTCACCAATAAAGCTATGGCCGCATTCTGAATGCCAACCTCAACCGATAAGGTCAAACCTTGCTGGTTGCTGAGTTGTGCTTTTCTGGCAATCACATAACCGATCAACATAGCTGCAGTTACCAGCGTTAAAACAGCGGGCCCTGTTAGAAGGATCAGATCAGGTAACCGCTCCCAGTTGCTTTTAACGATCGCAAACACCACCAGAATCAGAAAAGTAGCCGCAGCATACTTAATGAATTTCTGAGCACGTTCACAAAAGCCAGGCCACTTCCGGTATATCAGAATGCCAAGAACGGCAGGCAGTACTGAAATCACCAGTAACTTGAGAATTGTTACCCCCACAGGAAAAGCCAAAGCCTGCTCCTGCCCCAGAATCAGGCTAATCGCTATCAGAGTCATAAATGGCATTGTAAAAGGGGTAATCAAGCCAGTAATGCCTGTGAGACAAACGGACAGGGCCGTGTCTCCCCGACACAGGTAGGTGATCATATTGGAGGTCGCTCCTCCTGGGGCAAAGGTCAAAACCATGATACCCACCGCAAGCGCTGCTGGAAGGTTGAATAAAACAACAATCAACGCTCCAAGTAACGGGAGTATCAAAAGCTGAGCCAGCACACCCAACACAACGGCTTTCGGCTCGCGAAGCAGTAAAAGAAAATCAGAAGGTTTTAAAGACATACCCACCCCCAACATTATTAAAAATAATGCCAACGGGAGAACGACCTGAGTGACGATACTGCCTTCCATGTTATTCCTTTCTGTTTTGTCTTACCTTTGGACTAAGAATATAAAAAAAATAATCCTAACAACAGCGTTTTGCACCGCAAAAAGTTATTCAAAAACAGTAAATACAAGGCCTAAGGGCCAATACTCACACACTCTGTGGATAACTCTGTGAATTAATACTTCAAAACAGCATGAAACACCCATAAATAGTGGCGTCAGATCAAACTGGTTAATTTTTAATCAATACCAACTTAACCCTTTAAAAACAATATGTTAATTATGTCAATATAGTAATTTAAGGTTTTTATAACGCACTAAGTTGATACACTTGCACTAAAAATGTCCAGCGGTGAAAAACTTCTTCCAGGATCAAACAAAAACAGCTGTAAAATCAGCGAAAAAGGCCCGCAGTAGCTATGTAATTCAAACAACCTGATGTTTCACGAAAAGATTTCTTCTCACTAGTGACCTGAATCAGCCAATTACTTGTCGATCTCAAAAATAAGTAGAGTTCCTGCTAGGATAATGGGATCTTAAATAACAAAATATCTTCTATGCACAGGGATTCTGCACAACAAAAAGCCGTCCATCAGGTCACCCTCATTGGGGCAGTTCTGGATGGGCTGCTCGGTTTCAGTAAGATCATTATTGGCCACCTTTCCCATTCAGCGGGTCTGGTTGCTGATGGTATCCATTCAATTTCTGATCTATTTACAGATCTTGTTGTGCTGATCATTCTGAAATTCTCCGGGGAAGAACCAGATAAAGAACACCCTTGGGGACATGCACATTTTGAGACATTGGGTACTGTTCTACTCGGCAGTATCCTTATCGCCATTGCTGGGGCAATGATTTACGACAGTTCGCTCGCCCTCCTCAATACTTCTACCCTGCCGGTTCCTGAATGGCCAACATTGGTGGTTGCCGCAATCTCTGTTGCGGCAAAAGAATGGATTTACCGCTTTACCCTCAAAGTAGGCAAAGAAACTCGCTCAGATCTCCTGATAGCAAACGCCTGGCACAGCCGAACAGACGCTCTTTCTTCTATTGTGGTATTTATTGGCATTGCCGGAACTATGGCAGGTATTGCATGGTTAGATGCAATTGCTGCAATTATCGTGGCTGGGTTTGTTGCCAAGATAGGTTGGGATCTTTGTTGGAACAGCATCAAACAATTGGTTGGTACATCCTTGCCCGAAGAAGATATTGCACGTTACCAGTCTATCGTCATGTCCATTGAGGGAATTCTGAGTGTTCATAGCTTCAAAAGCCGAGCCATGGGCAGTAAGAGCATTCTTGAATTGCATATCCAGGTAGCTCAGGATATTAGCGCTTCAGAAGGACATCATCTCGGAGATCTTGCTTGTTATGAACTGAAGCAACAATGTGATGATATAGGCCATATCATTTATCACATAGATACATACGACGATGAAGAAATGGACACTGCTCCTTCATACAAACTACCCTTGCGTAATGAGATATGCTCCGTAATCGATTCTGCCTGTAATGAAGTATCAAACCAGCTTCAGCCTTATAAAGTTACATTACATTACCAACCTAAACATATCGATATTGAAATTTTATTTCTGGAAAAGGATATGCATAGACTTCAGGGACCTGGGGTTAACTCAGACCAGTTAATAGAGCTCATAAAAACGAAACTGGCACATCAGTTTCCGGATAAAAAATATTTTGGTTCAATTTATCTGGCCACGGGAATCATTAAGTGAAGCAGTATTACCCTGAACAATCCTATTTTGCCCATGAAACAGAAGTTAAGCGTAGTAAATTTATAACTCATATTTCGCACACCACTGATAAATCAACCTCAGATTTATTCATCGAATCTATTCAAAAACTGCACCCTAAAGCCAATCACAACTGTTGGGCCCGAATTGCCGGTTTAAGAGATAATCTAAGCTGCCGTCAGAGCAACGATGATGGTGAACCCAAAGGAACTGCAGGTAAACCCATGCTGAATGTCCTTGAGCATAGCGATTTATGTGAAATCACTGTTGTAGTGACCCGGTATTTTGGTGGCATCAAACTTGGCGCTGGGGGGCTGGTCCGTGCTTATAGCCAGGCAGTTCAGGAAGCCATTGAGCACCTTTCCGTTAGCGAATATCTTGCGAAATTTCATTTCACAATCGTACTTCCTTTTGAACTCGTCAGTGACGTAGAAAGGAAAATTGCAAATTCTGGTGCCAATATTTTAAACCGCGAGTGGGAATCTGAATTGAGAATTTCCGGTGAAGGTACTGAAGATCAGCTTTTGGTTTTGGAACAAAATCTCAACTCACTACTGCATAAACTCAGCTACTCTTCAGACAAAGAAACTTAATCGATACAGTTTTATTAGACCCCTCTGTTTTTAGGAAACCTTCATTTCTTACACTCTACAAAGCATTGAACCTGTTACTTCGCACATAAAAACAAACTACCGTTCAAAAAATATACACTTACCTTTTACAAGGGTAGCTACACTAAAAGTAAGAGAATCCGAAGCAAAAAATATACTTAATGTGAATTGAAGATTTTTCTTTAACCGCCGATAAAAAACAGACGTATAAATAAATGAAAAATCTATAACTTTTTAGAGGCGAGTCATTCCCAAATTTAAACGAGTGTTTTAAAGTTATCGAAGTCGAGTTATGAATTCTAAGTTATAACTATTCATAACAGTGACACGATAATATCGTTATATTTGTTGACTCAATGAGAG
>JASBRM010000118.1 GCA_030149405.1 Neptuniibacter sp.
TTTCTTTTAGCTTAGTTCAGCCCAGATAAGAACAAAATACAACCAATATATTAGATAAAATTGTTTTATATATGTTTTCTTAACTTTTGCATCTTGACCTGCTCTTCAGCAAGTAACCTACGCCTGATAACTTTACCTACATTTGACTTTGGCAGCTCCGATCGAAACTCAACTAGCTGCGGGACTTTATAGTTAGTCAGTCGCTCCCTACAGTAATCCCGTACCTGCTTTACAGTCAGTCTCGGATTGGACGCAATCACAAACAGTTTCAAGATTTTGTCACCCTCCTGATCAGGTAATCCAATCACTGCACACTCGGATATATCTGGGTGACTAGAGATAATATTCTCCAATTCAGTAGGATAAACCGGGAACCCCGACGTTTGAATGATGTCTTTTTTCCGCTCAATAATGCGCAGTGATCCGTCCTCATTGATACAGCCAACATCACCTGTATCAAGCCATCCGTCAGGGGGCGCAACTATTTCCCCCTGTACGTGGTAGCCATTCATCACCTGCGGGCCCTTAACGCAAATGTTCCCGGTTTCACCTGCAGAGAGTTCATCTCCTTGTTCACTAACAATCTTAACTGTCGTTAAAGGCAAAGGCTTGCCAACAAACCTACTGTCAAACTCTTTAGGATCTGATAAAGCTATAACCGGAGATGCTTCTGTTAATCCATAGCCTTGCATAATTCTACAGCCTGTAATTTTCTTCCACTTTTCATTTACAGCGCTCGTCAAAGCCACGCCACCGGAAACAGTAATTTTTAAGGCTGAGAAATCGACATTTCTAAACTCGGGACTCTCGCAAAGTGCTACGAACAGGGAATTAAGCCCAGAAAATATAGTAAAAGGCCAACGTGTTAATTCGTTTATGAAACCACTAGTATCCTGAGGGTTGGTTATGAGCACAACATGGGTGCCAATTGATGGCAGTATCAGGCAATGAAGGGCGAAAGAATAGATATGGTAAAGTGGCAATGGCGCAATCGCGATCTCAGCGCCATGTTTCAGACTTCCATTCAAGCGTTCTCTCACTTGAAAAAAATTAGCAATCAGATTCTGATGTGAAATCAGGACAGCTTTAGGAAGTCCAGTGGTTCCAACGGTGTACTGAATAAGCGCGGGATGATCTTGTACATTATCGAAATTCCGCAGTGAGCATCGTTCCCCAAGCGTAAGAGCATCACGGAACGATATTGCGCACCTTAATCTATATTTCGGAACAATCTTCCGAATAATTTTGGCCGCAAAATTTATGTACAGTCTTCTGGAAATGGGATGCAGATCAGCCAATTGACTGACCAGAGCCAACTTAATATCCGTAGAGGGAATAACCTCTTCCAGCATTTTTGCATCGTTTGCCAAAACAATGACAGCTTTGACTCCAGAGCTTCTGTATTGCTGAATAATCTCATCCACTGTGTAGAGAGGATTGGTATTAACAACGACCATTCCTGCCCTCCAGATCGCCTGAACGGCGACGGGATACTGCAAAATATTTGGGAGTTGAACAGCTACACGGTCTCCCGGGCTCAATTCAGATGAACTTTGCAAAAATGCAGCAAGGTTACGGGCGTGCTCATCCAGTTGTTGATAGGTTATGGTAGAGCCCATATTGGTGTATGCGGGACTCGATTGGAACGGTTGAATGTACTCGGAAACTACCTGGTCCATCCGGCAGTATTTTGCTATCTCTTGCTCTAACTGCACTGAACTATAAGTCTCTTCAACCACCTAGACTCTCCGAATAAGCTATGACGTAGGCAAACCTTTTACAAAGGTAACTAACTGGCCCGGCTCAATGGTATTCCAGGTTTCATTATCGGTAAGAGGGACAGTTGCAATCACCGTAACAATATCGTTTGGGGTAGTTTCCTGCATAAAATCCACCGTCATATCACAATCTGTCAGGCTCGCTTCGCCGAAAGGTGCACAACGGGTAATCCAGGCAAGTTTACTGCCACAGAATGCAAACAACGCTGTTGACTCAGTCATCAACATATTGAAAACGCCCAGTTCCCTCAATTGTTCAGCCAGCTCATTAATGTAAGAAGACAGCTCAGTCAGGTTCTCAGGCCTTTGCGGGAATTTCTTCCGTATCTCACCCAGCATCCAACAAAACGCATATTCACTATCGGTGGTGCCAACTGGATGATAGAACGACAACTCTTTTTGAAATAAAGCTTTGTCCAGCTGCCCATTATGAGCAAACATCCAGGTATATCCCCATAGTTCACGCTGGAATGGGTGAGTATTTTCAAGACAAACATCACCTACATTAGCCTGACGAATATGGCTTACAACTACATGGCTTTTAATAGGATGCTCTTTGACAAGCTCTGCAATTCTTGAATTAACACTGGGGTCGGGGTCATGAAAACATCTCACTCCTTTCCCTTCATAAAAAGCGATTCCCCAACCATCTTTGTGTGGTCCGGTTCCTCCGCCCCTTTGCATCAAACCTGCAAAGCTAAAACAGATATCAGTAGGTACATTGGCACTCATGCCAAGTAATTCGCACATAGGTTACTTCACCAGGTCAGTCGTCATTTCGACTTAGAGTTATTCTGTTGGCTTCTCGAGGGTAATTTTATCTGGCAGTGAATCGATAGCTTCTGACCCCGTTTCAATGACTGGGCCTTTATCTGCCAAAGCACCTACCTCTTTAATACGTCGCTCTCCAACAAAGCACCCTTGTGGGTTGATCGACATCTGCTTACTTTCAACGATAGCCCGCACCTGCCCACCCGCTTCTATATGCAGCTCATCACAGATAACTTCACCTTCAAGCAAGCCACAAACATCCACAGTTTTAGCTTTTATTAGCCCACTAACCTGACCCGCTTTACCGATTGATATGCTATCTAAAGAAGAGATATTGCCTTCGAACATGCCATCGATATGCATTTTGCCGATAATGCTCATATCACCACAGAACTTATTTCCTTCTGCGATTATTGTGATGGCAGATCCTGCTGTTGATTTAGTGGGTACATTGCGTTTAAGGATGCCCATTTGATGTCCTTTACCTTGGTAAATAAGGTATTAAAATTTGTTATGTCCCAAGAGATAAAGGGTTCCGGATCTTTAGCTGTAAACAGGTGCCGGATCTCATAATGCAAGTGAGGACCGGTGGATAATCCTGTATTACCACTCAACCCAATCAGCTGTCCTTTTCTGACAAAATCTCTGGTTTTTATTTTTAACGCGTCCAGATGCGCATAGTAGGTCTTAAAACCGAAATTATGCTGCAAAATTATTAATTTGCCAAAACCACTACTTTTGTGGAATCCAGAAAATTCTACAACACCATCTGCAGTGGCATACACAGGGGTCCCCCGGTTAGCCTTAAAGTCTATTCCATTGTGCATTACTTTTTTCTTTTTAACCGGATGGATACGAAAACCAAACCGGTCCGTGATACGTTGCCCCTGAATAGGCACACCATTTGGAATAGAATGGAGAAAAAACAGCCTTTTATTGGCTTCTATTGTGAGCTCTTCTGCCCTCTGAGAATCCATTGTCTCAGCATGCTCCATACCCAGAAGCGTTTCGAGTCCGTAGAGGGAATTATCGAGAGTTGTATTCAACTCACCAATACGTAGGTTTTCTTCCTGTAGCTGATCTCTTTCGAGCGTAAGATTGCTCAGATTGGTGCTGAGCTGATTCATCTCGTCCTGATACAGTGCCTGGGTGCCCACCAGAAGGTCGAAGCTTTCAGTCAATTCCTGATGATCTTCTTCAAGGTCAGCCAGATCATCTGTTTTAACAACCAGCAAAGCATTGGAAACGAAGAAGCTCAATGCAGATAAAAGCAGGAAAGCCAACAGCACAAATTTGGCTACCTGATTAAGGGTATACTGGCGGGACCCATAAACAGTGGTTAACGTGATAACCAGTTTATTTCTCAAGATGGCACCTGCAACATCATCTAACGTACAGCGAAAGCTACAAAATTTTTATTGTATTTCGAAAGGCCACCAATATACCCAGTTTCTTCAAAATGTCATAGTTTATATAGGTCTATTCAGCTTAAATTAAGACTCATC
>JASBRM010000164.1 GCA_030149405.1 Neptuniibacter sp.
GTCTATCTCGATGCGGATGAGCTGGGGGAAATCCTGCTTCCTAAAAGCTCTTGTCCCGATAATCTCGCAGTGGGTCATCCAGTCCGGGTGTTTATCTATCTGGATTCTGAAGATCAGTTAATTGCCACCACAGAAAAACCTTATGCGATTGTTGGTGAGTTCGCCATGCTTAAGGTGTCCGCGGTTAACAAGACCGGCGCCTTTATGGATTGGGGTTTATCGAAGGATGTATTACTGCCATACAGCGAACAGCGCCAGCGACCTGTAGAAGTGGGTCGTCGTTATCTTGTATATCTCTACGTTGATCAGCACACCAATCGTATTGTCTGCTCCAGCAAAATTGATAAGTTCCTGGATAAAACAAAGCCTAATTATAAAACGGGCGAGGAAGTTGATCTGGTAATTGCAAACCGAACAGACCTGGGGCAGAAAGCGATCGTCAATGGTGAGCACTGGGGCATGCTGTTTAAAAGCGATCTACTGAAAACGGTTTACCCGGGACAACGTATCACGGGTTACATTAAAGAAGTTCGCCCTGATGGCAAAATAAATCTGTCGATGCAGAAACCCGGCTACGCGAAGGTTGTGGATACAGCTGGGGCTATTCTGGCAATGCTGGAAGAGCAGGACGGTTATATCACCATCAACGATAAATCTTCACCTGATATCATTTTTAAAGCCTTTGGCATCAGTAAGAAAGCCTTCAAAATGGCCGTGGGTGCTTTACTCAAACAAGGCAAGATCAGTATAGAACCGGGTGGGTTACGTCTGAAATAAAAAAGCGGCACATTTGTTGTGCCGCTCTTCCCTTCTGACTTACGCTGACAACCATTGTTCCAGTTCGTCAGCTCCGCCAATCAGTTTGCCATCAACAAACACCTGTGGCGTTGTACCTCGCCCTGAGACCGCCTGCAACGAGCTGAAGCTGATACCATGGCTACCCAGCTCAATCTCCTCGTATTTGTAACCACTTTCCTGCAGTGCTGATTTAGCACGGGTACAATGAGGGCAACCTGGCTTACTCAAAACCGTTACTCGCTTCGGCAGTTCCGCTTCCGGAGCAATGTAGTTCAGCATAGTGTCGGCATCAGAAACCTGGAATGGGTCGCCTGGCAGATCCGGTTCGATAAACATCTTGTCGATCACACCGTCTTTTACCAGCATAGAATAACGCCATGAGCGCTTACCAAAGCCCAGTTCATTCTTGTCCACCAACATGCCCATCGCTTCGCTGAAATCACCATTACCATCCGGAATAAAGCGGATATTTTCGGCATGTTGATCTTCAGCCCAGGCGTTCATGACAAACGCATCATTCACTGACAAGCAGACAATTTCATCCACACCATTAGCAAATAATACCGGTGCCAGTTCATTGTAACGAGGCAGGTGGGTACTGGAACATGTAGGAGTGAATGCGCCGGGTAACGCAAAAACTATGACCGTCTTGCCCTTGAAGATCTGGTCGGTAGATACATCGACCCAATCATTACCCTGGCGTGTGTGGAAAGTAACTTGTGGGACAGTCTGACCTTGGCGATTAGATAACATTCTGAATTCCTCTTAATTCAATAAAACGTTGCTTGCGTTGCTGTTGAAGTAACTATATGCAACCGACATCAATAAGAGAAATTAAATAAAAAAAATAAACTGATAAATAAAATCTATAACTACTTAGAGCCCAGTTTTAACAATTCAACAAACTGGTCATAAGGCATTGGCTTGCCAAGCAGATAACCCTGAACATAGTCACAACCGAACTGCTTCAACATGTCCAGTTGTGCCTCTTCCTCAACACCCTCAGCAACGACTTTAATGCCAAGCGTTTGTCCCATTTTTATGATCACCTCAACCAGAGTGCGATCTTGGTCATCAACAAGAATATCTTTGATAAAACTTCTATCGATCTTCAGGTAATCAACTGGATAATTGCGTAAGTAGTTAATAGCTGAGTAGCCCGTTCCAAAGTCATCAATCGAAAAAGCGATCCCTTTGTCACGCAGTCGATGAATTTTATCAAGCTGACTCTCAGCACCATCCATCAATAAAGACTCTGTTATCTCAAATACCAATTCCTCTGGCCCAATACCAAAATGATTCAGGACATCCATCCAATTACTGTCTGCATCATTTGGCTGGAACTCAGCAACGGATCTGTTGAGGGAAATATTAATTTCTAAACCCTGATCTTTCATCCTGCTCAACAGATGACAGCACTCCTCCAGAACCCAGTTACCCAGGGCGACAATTGCCCCCGTCTGCTCAGCAACAGGTATAAAGTGGAAGGGAGAGATAAGCCCTTTTTCTGGATGATTCCAGCGAATTAACGCCTCACATTTAGGCATGCCTCCACTGTTTAGGTCCATAATCGGCTGAAAAAAGAGTTCAAACTGCCCTTCTATAATCCCTTTTAGGATATCGTTATGTACCTGGACATGGCGTTGAACTTCTTTGTTCAACTCGTTATTGAAGAAAGTTATTCTGTTTTTTCCATCTCGCTTAGCCTGATACATCGCTCTGTCAGCGTTCTGGAGCAGCATATCCATAGTTAAGCCATCATCTGGGAACATCGCCACACCCAGGCTATGGGTCACCGATAAATACTGACCATTTATGTAATATGGCTCACCCAGCTCCTTCTTGAGTTTCTCTGCAAGTATTTCTGATTCCGCACCTGAGCCCATATTTTTCAGCACAATGATAAATTCATCACCTGCAATTCTGGCTATCAGGTCATCACTGCGGACATTTTGTTTCATTCTCTCCGCAAACAGACAAAGAAGCTCATCCCCAACGTGATGCCCCCACTCATCATTCACCTCTTTGAAGTAATCCATATCCAGATAGAACACTGCAAACTGATGCTGATACCTTTGATGATCCTGAATCGCTTGATCCAGCAATTGAGAGAAATGATAACGGTTGGATAAGCCCGTAAGTACATCGTAGTTAGCCCTGTGATTAGCAGTTTGTATCGCTAAGAGCTTTTCCCGGTAGTTAGTGACAATAAAGTAGGCTGCCAAAGAGAATAAAACACTTACAACTATGCCTATAAGCCAGAACTTGATTGCCTGCTCATCATTAGCCTGCCAACCCCCACTTGGCATGGCGGCTATTTGCCATTCTCCACCAGGAACGGTAATTCGCGTTGTTACTGCATTTTCAGTAAACGTTGAACCTGAGCCATAAAATACTTTCCAATCCTGGCTACCATTGTTCTTGTTGCGTATAGCAATATCAAACCCATCAAACCCCTTATTCAAACCGGCACGTTCGAAGAGGATCTGATCATGAAAAACCCCGGTCAGTATCCCCCACAATGAGTCACTGGAGTCATTAAGAAACACCGGTAACCTGGCAACCAGAGCCGTACCGCCCTGCACTAGATTGATAGGGCCTACTACCATCATATCGCGGTTTTCAATGGCTTTTTGCACGGCTGCCCATTGAGCAGGAACCTTACGGTAATCCAATCCCATAGCAGCCTCATTCCCTTTCATGGGATGAATCAGATCGATCTTTAGATCGGGAGCGAGTGCGACATGTCGAATACTGGGTCTGGTTTTTTGGTAATGGCTGATCATGCTGGTAATTTCGGCATGATCGTAGTGATCGTGAAGCAATATGGTTGCTTCAAGTGCCCTGAGCACCATAGTATCGGTATGAATTTCACCTTCTAAGCGGGCAGCCAGGGTCAGCAATTTGATTTGAGCATCTTGCTTTGCTTTTTCAGCAGTTCGCTCAAATTCATACTGAATAAACAGTCCTACTATTGAAAACAACAAACCCAAAATCACCAATGCAAAAGCGGATGGCCGGTTTGTGAAAATAAGTAAGAAATGTTTAAACATAAACTCCCTGATACTCCTATTGGGGCTGAAGAAAATAGTATCAGTTTTCAGGTGCTTAGAAACCCCTTTTCTAGGCTATGATCAAGTGTCCAGAGTATCATGCTCGCTTTCAGCCGTGGCGTATAAAAGGCAATCCCCAACAGCAATATCCGGACGTGTTGTAATCATAAATAACTTAAGCGGTTGAGCAGTCAGGAGCTGGTTTCCTTTAACCTCAAAGTACTGATCAAATACGTCAAAACCTTGAGAATCTTTGACACTGATACAATCAACACCACGCTTATTGCCTAACCAACCGATCAAAGTCCCTCTTTCCACTTCTCCAAAGTTGAACTTATCCACCTCAGACGGCACGGTAAGATCGGTACCAAGAACATATCCTTTGGAATAGGCAATGATACAATCAGGTGCCAGTTCTAAACGTACAGGGTGCCTGTATAGATCAAGGTGATGCCCATGTTCCAGTTCAAGCAGATTAGAATGGTTCAGGTATTTATCCAGGCCTTTTTCTGCAATAACATCGGCTGCCGAATCCTTTGCTCCTCCACACTCAATGGTTACCACCGGACACCTGTGTGTACTCGTTTCCATCAAGGCGCCCAAACGCAAATCAGTAATAATCAACCTTTCTGAAAAAAGCGACACAAGCGCTTCATGGGAGCTATCTTCAAAAGTAACAACGCCAAAATCCGGGCTATGTCCCGAGGTGTTATGAATATCGATTATGCATTCAGGCTGATATTCCGCAAAAATTTGTAAAATTTCCTCAGCCAATTGCCCAGGCTCATCACTGTATGGTGGCAGGAAACATCGATTCATATCCCGCTGCCCCGGAAATACACGATGTTTAAAAAGAGGTTCTATTGTTGCAGCTGGTATAGAAGGAACAAAACAAACTAAATTGCACAGAGGTCTAGCCCCACTCTTAAGCCACTTGTGTAACGCTCGTATCCCCGAAGGTTCATTACCATGTAGTAGAGTAACAAGGCCACGGGTAAGGCTTTTATCTGTACCTTCCACAACAATCATTGTCGCTTCAGAGAGCTTCCGAATAAATTCTTCAGGGCTATTTCCCAATTCCGAGGGAGTAGGATTGATTAACTTTTTCATTTTTCATCCTGACCTGCTACATCTTCCCATTCAGCAACAGGAATATTCATAGATGAGTATTTCATATAACCTTGCACCATGGCAGTTAAAGCCGCGTGTTCTGACTTTTGTTTTAGCTGCCTATGATATTCCCGTCTTTGCCAAACGGCCCCAGAGATCTTCTTATCCAGTCTCTGTTTAATCACCCCAAGATACTTCTTCACCTCTGCTTCATCGACTCCTAATTGTTCTACTATAATTTCTCTTATTCTTTCAAATGTCATGTTATACCTCCATTGTTACCAA
>JASBRM010000173.1 GCA_030149405.1 Neptuniibacter sp.
ATTGCCTGCCCTTGTGCGCTTGGCCTTGCCACACCTATGTCAGTAATGGTTGCAGTGGGTAGTGCCGCCAGAAGAGGAATCCTGATCAGAAATGCGGATGCGTTACAGTTAGCAAAGTCGCTCACTACAGTGGTGTTAGATAAAACCGGTACAGTCACTGAGGGCAAACCTGAGGTCACCGCTTCAGAGTATTGGATTCAAGAAGAACAGAAAGATGAATTGAAAGCATTGATCTTCACTCTCGAGTCTTATTCCGAGCACCCGCTGGCTGGGGCGGTCTGCCGCTTTATCCAAGGACGAAATGAAGAGAACATAACTGTTGATATTGAGAACTTCCAAAGCTTTTCAGGTGAAGGAGTATCAGCAACAAAAGATTCGAATGAGATATACATCGGAAATGCTGAATTGCTCAGTCGATTTGGGGTCGACCTGTCAGTTTCTGGAGATCTTTCAGAAATATGGACTAAGGCTGGAAAATCGCTTGCTTACGTAGCGTTAAATGGAAAATTAGTGGCTCTGTTTGGGATTTCTGACCCGATTAAATCTGATTCGGTCGAAGCAATTGAGCAGTTTCATAACTCCGGCTTAAAGGTGGTATTGCTCTCTGGGGATAACAGCAAAACAGCTGAGGCGGTTGCTAAACAGGTAGGCATCACTGAAGTGATTGCTGAAGTAAAACCGCAACAGAAACAGACCGTGATTATGGAGTTACAGCAGAGGGGCGAATGTGTTGCCATGGTGGGAGACGGTGTCAATGACGCGCCAGCTTTGACTCAGGCGGATATAGGTTATGCAATAGGTTCGGGCTCAGGAGTAGCTGTTGCCAGCGCAGATGTTACTTTGATGTCGGGCTCGTTACTGGGCGTGACTAAAGCCATTAATATTTCGAAAGCCACCGTCAGAAACATCAAGCAAAACCTGTTTGGGGCGTTTTTCTATAACAGTCTGGCTATTCCTGTTGCAGCAGGTGTTTTGTTTCCATTTACCGGAATGCTGTTGAATCCCGCCATTGCGGGTGCAGCAATGGCGGGCTCTTCGATCACTGTCGTGAGTAATGCTAATCGTTTGCGCTGGATGAAGCTGTAGCTTCTACACGGATGACCTTCTGGATAATTACAGGATTAACAGGAACATCCTGATGCATGCCCTTAGGTGCCGTTGGCGTTCGACTGATCTGTTTGACCAGATCCATTCCTTCAATGACCCGTCCAAACACCGTGTATCCAAAGCGATTTCCCCGGGCATCAAGATTGCGGTTATTCACGGCATTAATAAAAAACTGTGAAGTGGCGCTGTGCGGATGGCGTGTACGTGCCATTGATAGGGTGCCAGTTTTGTTGCTTAAGCCATTTTGTGATTCATTGATTACGGCGTCCTTGGTATCTTTTTGAGTCATATCTTGAGTAAAACCACCGCCCTGAATCATAAAACCTGCGATTGTACGGTGAAATATCAGGCCCTCGTAAAAACCTTCATCAACGTACGAAAGAAAGTTTTTAACAGTTTCTGGTGATTGTTCCGGGAACAGCTCAATTTTGATAGATCCCAGGTTTGTTTGCATATCAACAATAGGATTGTTGTTTTCGGCCCAGGAATTTGAGGTGCAGGTGAATAAAAGAAGTAACGAGCAAAGCAATGATTTGAACATATGACCTAATCTTTTTTAAGTTGAGTGCCGATCTTAGCTAATTATTCAGTAGTTTTGAAAGCATGGCTGTAAAGACGGGAGTTTTTCCTGGTTCTTATGTTGATTAGGAATAATTAACTCATTGAGATTGATGGATTTTTTGACTATTTTATATTTCATCCTATATTGGAATTAGTTTCTAATTTTCCTAATGGTGCAGTGGCTTGTTTTTACCCGGTATTTGGAGAACTCAATTCTGTTTAAGCTGTGTAAGCTCGATCACATAGTTCTTATTTCTGCTGATATTAATCGCAGCCTTTACTTCTATATTGAAGTACTGGGGTGCGAGTTAGTACGAACAGTACCTGAAATGCCCCTTTATCAGCTCAGAGCTGGTGAGTCACTCATTGATATTGTCCCTGGAAATAAAGGCCAGCTAGATGGGAAAAACATGGATCACTTTTGCTTTCAGGTTACTCATTTTGATCCTGAGCAGATCAAACAAAGAATGAGTGAGGAGGGAATTGACTGTGGCAGTGTTGAGCGCCGATTTGGGGCAAAAGGCTACGGACGATCTATCTATATCAAGGATCCAGATGGAAATACAATTGAATTAAAAGAGACTTAATTTGCGATAAATCATAACTCTTTAAGCAATTAGGGCCCATAATCAAAACTATATAACTATAAAAAATAACAAATATAAATCTCGAAATGAGCATCGACGAGCGGAGATCACTGAATGATCAACCTAACCTTAAAGCAGAAGATTCTTCTGCTAACTCTGGTACCAATTATTGCATTGCTTCTAGCAGTCACGGTCATAGTGAACTATGAGCTTCGCAAAACTGGTGAGCAAGAAATCATAGAATTAAGGAATGATCTGACGGAAAGTAAAAAGGAGGCGCTTAGAGATTATGTGGAGATCGCCGTTGCATCAATTCAGCAAACCTATGATGCCGCATACGAAGACGATTTCGTAGCTCAAGAACAAGCCCTTCAAGTTCTGACTGATCTCAGCTACGGGGTAAAAGGCGATGGGTACATCTTTGTTTATAAATACGATGGCACCAATCTGGCCACACGACCAAAACCGCAGCTTAAAGGTAAAAACCTGATCGATCTAAAAGATAAGAATGGGGTTTATATCATCAAGGATCTTATAGATGTTGCCAAGAAGGGCGGTGGATACGTGGAGTATGTATGGGCTAAGCCATCTAAGAATAATGCGGATGCTGATAAGCTCAGCTATGCCATTGGCCTAGAAAAATGGCAATGGATGGTAGGAACCGGGTTTTATGTAGATGATATTGATGATCAGGTTAAAGCCGCTCAGTTAAAGCTTGAAGAGGACATTGCTAGCTTTATGGGCTTCTTTCTTCTTGTCGGTGCTGGTTTCTTTATCGTATTTGGTGTGATCGCCTTCCTATTTGCTAACAGTATCGCGAATCCGCTAGCCAACATCGCTGCTGCTCTGAAAGACATCGGTGAGGGGGATGGTGACCTAAGCAAACGTCTTAATACTGATGTTAAAGGAGAGGTTGGCGAATTAGCACAAGGTTTCAACGCATTCGCTTCAAGAATTCAAAATCTCATAGTTGAGGTAAAAAAAGGCATTCGAGATTTGTCTGCAGCGACAAATCGTATGGGTGGCGTTGTGGATACGACCCGTGCGGAAGTTGATGAGCAGAGAAAAGAAACTGAGCAGGTAGCAGCAGCAATTCACGAGATGGCAGCAGCGGTTCAGGAAGTTGCAACTAACGCTGTAAATGCATCTCACTCGGCGCAATCAGCCGACTCAGCAGCTATAGGCGGACAAGATGTTGTAAACGAAACTATCGGTTCAATTCAGTCCCTGCAAACTGGCGTGAATTCTGCGTCGGATGTTATTTCGCAATTGGATAAAGATTCTGAGCATATTGGCACTGTGGTAAATGTAATCAAGGAAATTGCGGACCAAACTAACTTGCTGGCATTGAATGCGGCAATTGAGGCTGCGCGAGCAGGGGAACAAGGTAGAGGTTTCTCTGTAGTCGCTGATGAAGTCAGGACTCTGGCTAACAGAACACAGCAAAGCACTGATGAGATTCAGACAATGATCGAGAAACTCCAGAACGGAGCCCGTCTGGCGGTGCAAGAGATGGAGAAAAGCCGTAGCCAGACAGAAGACACAGTGGCAAAAGCAGGTGATACCGGGGATCAGTTAAACATTATCACTTCATCTGTAGGTGAAATTACCGGTATGAGTGCTCAGATTGCTACTGCGGCAGAAGAGCAAACCTCAGTGGCTGATGAACTCAGCAGAAGTGTTCAGCATATTGCAGATATTTCTGAACGGGCCAGCGATGGGGCTGATAACCTGGCTTCTACGGCGGGTGAATTGGTTCAACTGGAACAACGTTTGAATCAGTTGGTTAATCAGTTTAAAACCTGATTTTATGGATTCATTCAAAAAGCGGGCTTGGCCCGCTTTTTTATTGAATGGCTGATGAGAAATACAGAGTTTCCGGGGCAAGACACTGCTGGTTGCTGCATGCCTGAAAAGTGAAAGTTAATAGCTGACCGAGCAGCTTTTTGTTTTCCGAAGGAATAATAACAAAGGCACTATTATCCCCATATAACTGAATAGGTTGTTCCGTAAAGCTGACGGACTTCTGTTGGCTTTTCGGGTATTTCACTTCTTTGATCCAGTCAGCTGAAAGCTGGCTACCGATTAACTTAGGGTGTCCTGGCAAATTAGCATTGATATGCCAGCCGGGTTTCAGTGATAAGGAAAGTAGATAGCCATAGGGCTTTTTTGTGAACTCTGCTTTGAGTGCGCCTTGTGCGCCATATTGAATGTTATCTGTTCCGGCTTTGCGCTCCTCAATAGCTTTTAAGAGGTAACTGTATTGCATTGGCGAGCCTGCAATGTTTCCTGAGAGTGCCGCTATCAGCTGTTTAGCTTGAATGTCATAGCGTTGATCTGGTTGCCTGTAGGACAGGTGATTCAGTAACTCGAAAGCGACTGATGACGCCGCAGGAACAGCCCCATCACCTCGATCTTTAGCTCTTAGTGGCAGCAAAGTGTCATTTCTGGAGGTGAAGAATGAAGTAGTTGATTCATCCCAGAAAATAGCATTCATCTCTTGAGCTAAGGTAATGCTGCGTTCTAACCACTTCAGTTCATCCGTCAAATCATAAAGCCTGATATTCGCCATTCCGAAATGGGCGTAATCTTCCAGGCTGGCAAGTTTGCCTGGGGAGCCAGATCGGGAGTCTCTCAACAAACCGTCAGGACGATAGTGTTTCTGCCAGAGAGCTTCAGCGCTATACCTTGCATCTTCGAGATACTTTTTGTCCCCTAAAATCAGATAGGCGTCTACGAGAGATCTGATCACCATGCTATTCCAGGCTGTGATGATTTTGTCATCTTTGTGGGGAGGAATTCGTGTATTGCGGGCTTTTAACAACTTCTTGTTAATGGTGTTAAGAGTACTGAAAAAACTCGAAATTGGATAACGGTGTTCAACAACAAATTCAGGAATCGCTTTAGGCAGAAAGAGAATGTTTTTACCATCAAAGTTTGTCCCTTCATTGAAACCATAGAACTTTAGAGCAATCGCAAGTTCCTCTGGAGAGAGTATGGAGGAGAATTCGGATTTCTCCCATAGGAAATATTTACCTTCCTCACCTTCACTGTCCGCATCGGTTGCAGAATGGTAAAGCCCATTCTCTTCTCGCATCACGTTTCGTAGATAATCTAAAGTCGTTATCGCCGTTCGTCGATATAACGGGTCCCCCGTGATCTGGTATCCCTGCAGATAGACACGGATCATCTGCGCTTGGTTATAGAGCATTTTTTCGAAATGCGGTATCAACCAACTGGGATCAATAGTGTATCGATGAAAGCCCCCGCCAATTTGATCAAAGATCCCACCTTGCTGCATAGCATTGAGAGTATCCCTGATGTGCTCCAGTAAGATCGTGTCTTGTGCTTGCACACTGTATTGCAGTAGAAATAACAGTGTAGGTTCGTTAGGAAATTTAGGTGCTATTCCAAAACCTCCTTGCATTTCATCAGCAATATTTACCCATTCGTGTACGGCGCTTTTACTGACTTCAGCAATGGGTTGTTTTGAAAGTTGCTTATTGGCAGTTATCTTCTGAATGGCTTCAAGAACCGCAGTCCCTGTTTCCCTTAGCTCCATCTCCTGAGAGGACCACCTCTGTGAAACCTCTTTTATTAGCTGGTGGAACTGTGTGGGGGGGAAGTAAGTTGAGGCATAAAAAGGTGCTCCTTCTGGAGTCAAAAAAGCATTCAATGGCCATCCGGTTTGCCCGCTTAACATAGATGCAGCCAACATGTAGGTATTGTCGATATCGGGTAATTGTTCCCGATCCACTTTAATACTAATGAAGTTTTGGTTGAGATAGGCTGCAATTTCCAGATGTTCAAAGGATTCTTCCTCCATTACATGACACCAGTGGCAAGTGGAATAACCAATAGACAGGAATATAGGTTTATTCTGTGCCAAGGCTGCGTTAAAGGCTTCTTCACCCCAGCTATACCAGTTCACCGGGTTATGGGCATGCTGTTGCAGATAAGGAGAGGATTCCAACAGCAGCCGGTTTGTGAATTTAGGTTCCCCTTCTGAGGATAGATGTTTTGTTCTCGGAGTGTATTGGTTGCCTAAGGAGATCAGCTTTTCTTGAAGACGCTGATTTAATTGCTCTGGTAGAGGGTGTTGCTGTGCTGAACTAGCAATGTGTGCGAACAATATGATTGTTGTGGCGAGGGTCCTTAGAATGTTTTTTGTTCTAACAAGCATATTGCAATCATCCGACACTGATTTACCTACTCAATAATAGGATAATAGGTTTTTCTTTTAGTTCACTCCTATCAATATTAGGTCTCAAAATGGCAAAGCCTAACCCTAAGGCTCCTGAAAAGACGGTGAGTATTTCATGTGCTCGTTGTGGAGCTTTGCTATACAAGTACAAAAAGGGTGGGAAGGGGGCACTGGTAAAGTGTTTTAAGGAGAGGATTGTGAAAAATTATACAACCACACCCTGCCAGTGCCCTGAATGTCAGCAGGTATTTGCCCGTGAAATGTTAATCCGTGGTGCTCCTGCTTATAAGATTATCGGTGGTAAGGTGATCACTAAATAGTTTCCCTTCTTGTCTTTTTCGCGCAATGTTGGGAGCTAAGCAGGTAATTTCGCCTTCCAGCCTGAATCGGGTAGTCGTTTTTGGAATCAGTTCATTACCCACCTGAGTGTTATCCTTCAGTGTTTGGGTTCCGGTAATGATGTGCTGATAGCCTGCACCGCGACAAATTTCACGCGCGGCGTGATGCCACATGACCTCTACATCCTGTTTGCTGTTTTTGGATGTGCCCTGATATTCCAGAACATATGTGTCGATGCTTAGAGGCTCGAATTTAAATCCCGAGTTTCCATCATAACTGCGGTAACTGCTGTCACAGCCAGAGGTTACTGCAAGAATTCCGCCTAAAAGCAATGAATTAAAGAGTTTGAAATTGTGCATTACGGACTCCTTGCTTTTAGAAAAAGGTTACTGATTCTATTTGGATTGATTTTCTGTACACAGATTCAGTGTGATTCTGCTTATAAATAATAAAATTTTGAATATTTGCATTACAGATCTAAATAAATTATTTATTAGATATACAGATTTAGGGTTGTTAGCCT
>JASBRM010000182.1 GCA_030149405.1 Neptuniibacter sp.
GCCCAGACCTTGAATGTGGGATGGCATATCAGCGGAACCTTGATGAGTTCGCTGATTATTTTACCAACTTAAGCCTGTGTAAGCTCTGGGAAAGATTTTGTTAGTTTTCACACAGCCTGTGCCATTGGAGGTCATGCTTGAACTTAATCAGTTAGAGTCCAATTTATTTACATATATATGGAGCTGACCGTCATTCACTTTAATGTAAACATCATCCTTGCGATGTGCCCCTGATACTGCACTTGTGATCTCTTTCTCAACTCCATTAACCAGATCGCTTTCAAATGACCTGATATGAGTATCTGAAAAGCAGTATGCCTCATAAGTATTTATTTCAATTTTAAGTTTTTCATATACATCATGTGGAGATGCCTGAATAGTTATGTATCCATAAAGCTCATCATGGGACATTGGCCTTATGTTGAACTGGTGAAGTTCAACAGGGAAGTCGCTTCTGGTTTTCACTCTATTAATTAGAGTATCAGCGAATCCTCTGCACTCTTTCAGTACTGGTATTGATATAAAACCTTTATCATCGGATGTGCATCCTGATATGAAAATACAGGCGAAGGTTAAACATATTGATTTCACGAAGAGGGGGGAATACTTTTCCAAAGTAATACTCTCAACTACCCTGTTGTTTCAGGGAAGGCTAACCTACTTCAACTATTAAGACTAGCTATTCAAAATACACTTAGAATGTGAAAGGTAACTCAAGGATGAAATCACTCGGGATCTTACTTTTATCATTATTCCTTCTGTTGGGCTGTACAGGTGGTAATGACTCGAACAATTTAAGAAAGCCTTATGGGGATAGCTTCAAATTGTCCGACAATGACTATCAACGTCAGGTTGAAGCCTATTTATCAAATTCACAGATTCCGTATCGAAAAAAGCCTGACGGGTACATTCAATATTCACTATATGATCATCATCACATTTTATCAGCTATCAGAGCATCTCGGCGGGCTAGTACTGACCCATTTTCACTAGAATCGATTACACCGAGCAGTGACAGGCATAAGTCCCTTTTAACTACTGAACTGGAAAAAAGAAATCTTTGGTATGATGTTGGTCACGGCTTTAATGGAAATGAAATAATTACTTGGAGACGCATCGACGGTGCAAAAGTCGATTTGATAAGAAGAAATGTGAGGTTAATGTTATTAGGGATTTCTCCTACTGAACCAAGACACTAATGTCCGCTTTTGTCAAAATCGAACATCGCTGATCCACCACCTAAGCCTACAGCCTTATCGCTCCTACCCGACATTAGAAGTGTTAGAAAACCAATCAAATCTCAAAATGCAGATTTTCAGGATTTAAGACCACATCTTCTTTTTTCTGCTTCAGGCTAAGATCTGAGATTAGCTCTTCCAGAATTTTGACTATTTGCGGATCAAGTTTTGCCAGTTGATGTTCGAGCTCTTCTCTCTCAATTTCAGAATTCAATGAGGTGTTCAATCCGGAAAAAAGCGGCATTAAAGACAGTGCTAAAAACCGGGTTGAGGAGTGGTTGTCGTCAAGTTTTGCAACCCAGTCAGTAAAAGAAGAATATTCAAACGATTCAGGTTTGAGACTGCATTCACCAGCAGTGTAGAACATGACTGATTCGAACCAAGCTTGGTAGCTTGAAGCCAGATCAAGCACCATACGGTGTTTGCGTTTAATGGGTTGGTGCAATTTCCAGGATTCGGGTTGTTGCCAACTAGTTGCCCAATCTTCGAAGCTATTTGGATCGATGGGTTTACAGATAAAGAACCCCTGAGCGTTCTTACAGCCCAGTTGCAGCAAGCGGATACCCTGTTCTTCTGTTTCGACTCCTTCAGCGATTACCTTATGGCCGAAAGTACCTGAAAGGCCAAGAGTGGCTTCGATGATGGCTAAGTCTTCAGGGTTGTTAAGCATGCCCTGCACAAAAGAACGATCAATTTTGAGCTCATCTACCGGCAATTGTTTGAGATAGTTGAGCGAGGAATATCCAGTTCCAAAATCATCCAAAGAGAATCTGATGCCCATATCCCGGCATTGGTTGATGACCTCAAACACTTCGGTGATATTTTCCAAAGCGTGCGTTTCAAGAACCTCAATGCAGAGTAGGTTCGCTTCTACTTCAGGTGTTTGTTCTAGCAATGCTTTGATTCTGGCAGGAAACTCCATGTCCTGAAGTTGTAACGGAGAGACGTTAACACTGATGGGGATTTGCAGCCCTTTGTCCTGCCACTCTTTAATCTGATTTAGTGCTGTCTGGATAACCCATTCACCGACATCGATAGAGAGAGGGTGCGTGCTAATTGTAGGGATAAAATGGCCCGGCAGTATCAGGCCTTTGTCAGGGTGCTGCCAGCGAATCAGAGCTTCAGCGCCAATTAATTGCCCGGTTTCTAAGTTGATTTTAGGTTGGTAGTGCAGCACAAATTGCTGGTTTTCAAAGCCCCGCCTGATTTTCTCGGTTGCTTCGTGGTGCCCTCTGAGTAAAAGGTCTTTTTCCGCATCAAAGAAGTGATAACGATTTTTCCCTGAAAGCTTGGCTTGATACATGGCTTGATCAGCTTCACGAACAAGTTTATCCGCATCATTTGAGCTGCTTTGAGAGTAGAAAGTAACTCCGATACTGGCAGATATCTGTAGTTTAAAGCCCTGAATAAATATGGGTTTTGATAGCTGCTCGAGCAACGCAATCAGCAAGGGTTTGCAAGCGTCTTTATTATTTGAATGATTGACCAGTGCGCCAATGAACTCATCGCCACCGACTCTTCCGACAATGGATTGATCATCCAGAGTTTCAGACATTCTTAACGCCAGAGTTTTGAGGAGTTTGTCGCCAAAGTCATGACTGTGTGTATCGTTAATCGCTTTGAAGCCATCAAGGTCAAGATAAAATACGGCAAGGCTAAAGTTTTGTTGTTCTGCTTCAGAGATTTTTTGGTGCAACAGCTGGGTGATGTAGCGTCGGTTAGGCAGGCCTGTGAGTGG
Source organism: Neptuniibacter sp. (assembly GCA_030149405.1). GTDB lineage: Bacteria > Pseudomonadota > Gammaproteobacteria > Pseudomonadales > Balneatricaceae > Neptuniibacter. The sequence continues at coordinate 2,977 of JASBRM010000182.1, forward strand.
GTCAAAATTAGCAATCATCTCTAACTGCTTTTGTTGCTCCTTCAAGGCCGTTATATCAGACAATAAAGCGACAAAATTGCGGGTTCCATGTTCTTCTTCAACCGCGCTGATTGTTAGCATCTGGGCACCGCTGGTGCCATCCTTTTTGCGGTTCCAGATTTCTCCATTCCAATAGCCTTTCTCGAGTAGGTCTTGCCACAAAACATCAAAGAAAACAGAACCATGGTGGCCTGAGTTAAGGATGTCTGGTTTCTGACCTATTACCTCTTCACGACCATATCCTGTTATATGAAGAAAGGATTCGTTTACATCAATGATGGTGCCGTCTCTTTCAGTGATCATGATGCCTTCTCTGGCATGGGTGAACACGTTGGCAGACAGTTTTATTTTTTCCTCAGCTTCTCGGCGATCGGTTATGTCCATGAATCTGAGAACACAATGATCTGTTCTTCCGGCCAGCGGCTGGATGTTTAAAGAGAAGGTGCGTATCTGGTCGCCATGTTTAATTTCCAGATCATGTTCTTTATTTGTTTCTAACTGAAAAATTTCATGACAACGGTTTGAGCCAAGGGGCTTTTTGACGGGGGTAAGGTTTACGAAATGGCGTGAAAATTCGTCTATTCTTTCCCCCGTAAGGCCCGGATACATATCCAGAAAGGCCTTGTTCGCACTGATGATAAGCCCCTGCTTGCAGATGATCATCAGGTCCGTAGAGGAATCAGTAATGCTCTGAAGAAACTGGTGTTCGCGTTCAACAATCTTTTTGTTTCGATAGATAAGTGAAGTGATGATCAAGCCGACACTGAGAATCATCAGTCCGATCAAAATAAAATTATGAATGAAAGAATCTATCTCAGGGTTTGATACGGCACTGGTTGGCAGTATCTGCACAAAATAGCCCATGGATTCATTATTGACTCCGGCTATTTTGTGCACAGTGAACAGATGCTCATTGTGAATAATAAACCCCGGTGCCTCTACTAAATTAGATACGCCGAGTCGTTTGATTTTCTCAACAAGCTCCGGCTTTACATCAAAGTTTGCAACATAGTAGCCGTCAATAAAGGTTTTACTCACGGCTCGGGTAAGCTGAGATTGATACTGTTTATCGACTAAGGCAATTGAATGTATATCCGACTTTTCCAACTCTTTTATGATTGAATTGAAATGAGTAATCACCTCGACCATGCCAATAAATTTACCTGCATCGTAAATTGGTACCATCGACTTGAAGCTGATCGAAAATTTGCCAGTACTGATGGTTTCCATAATATGGGGTGATTGCTGCATCATTCTTACGTCAGGTCGAACCAGGGAAATTTGATCCCCATATTTTTCCACCCAACTGCGGCTGCGACTGATCCCTTTGCTATCAATTATCTGAATCCAGACATTCTTATACTTGGTATATTTACGAAGCTCTTGCGATAGGGATTTTGTCGACTCATTCATGCCTTCAACAATGTTGTCATGAGTGAGGATTGATTTAATGGTTTGGTTGTCAGCAAGGGCCAAAGTTACGGCGAGGGTGTTTTTACGTTTAGCTTCGATGAGTCGGGCTGCGTTGTTATTCATCTCTTGTGAGATGCGTTGTATGTGTTTGGACTCTAGATTGCTGATGGTGGATTGAGCAATTTGCCAGGCGACCAGAAGGAATATCAGGATGAATGAAAAGATGAGCAGAAATGTGTTTGCAGGTCTGGACGCTTTTGGCATTTCGTAAAGTTTCTTTCGGTATGCTTTTGAACAAACTAATACAAATAATACTAATGTGAAAGAATAGCCCGTTGTAAGCGGTTATGCATTCGATTAATTAACGCCTTCATACTCGATTTTTATAATCTCGTACCAGACTTCACTGCCATCCGGTTTGGTTAAACAGATCTCATCGCCCAGATCTTTTTTCAGAATCAGTTTAGCAAGTGGAGAGTCCATACTGATGTAATCGGAACCTGCATCGATCTCATCAGGTCCTACAATGCGATGGCGCTTCTCCTGGTCATCTTCATCGAGAAGAGTGACCCAGGCACCAAAAAAAACTGTGTCGCGTTTGGCAGGCTCAGGCGCCCGATCAACAACGACCATATCTTCAAGTCGCTTTGATAAATAGCGCACGCGTCGATCAATTTCGCGTAGCTGTTTTTTACCGTAGATATACTCGGCGTTTTCAGAACGATCGCCCTGAGCCGCTGCTTCTTTGACCGATTGAGTCACTTCTGGGCGTTTTACTTTCCAGAGGTATTTCAACTCTTCATTCAGGCGTTTGTAACCTTCGCCAGTAATGTATTTAGAGCTTTTTGGTTGTGGTGGACGCCATCTGCCCATTTGTCTGACATTCCTGAATTTATTCTTCTGTAAGGATAAAGAATTTTAGCGGCTTGCCGATAAAAACGGGACTGGCAGTAACGAATATTTCTCTATCCATGCGTACCGAACAGATACAAACCAAAATTGAGGGTTATACCTCCAATTTGAGCCATGCGGTTCATAGCGGTAATGGTGCGCAGTTCTCAATGCTTCTGAGCATGATTCATTCGAATCAGATGCTTATGAAGCCAGAAGCAGTTTCCGAGTCTGGAGTAGATTTTAGGCTGCCAGAAGCCGAATCGGTTTATCCTGACCCCAATGAATTCTACGATGATCAGGTAGTAGAGCGATTAAATAACGCGATTCATGATGGCCTTGTGGGTGACTTTGCGTATGTGAATGGTTATTTGCACACCCATGCGCACACACCACGTCAGCAACAGATTGCGTCTGATAACTACGCCAAGGTTGCGCTGATGTCTACCGGGCAATTGATGATTGATGAAATCGAGAATTCCCGTCAGCAGATCCGGGAAGCGGCCTGATTATAATGTTGTCGTAGATTAACTTGGTTGATTAATCAGCAACGCCACTGAATCTTTTCCTGATTGCCGTTTTCTACTTTCCAGTATTCATCCGGGTCATCGCCCTCCGACCAACCAGAAGCGATGCACCTTATCTGAGTCGCCATCTCCTCTGCAGCGCTGTATGCACAATCCAGGTCTTTCTCCCAGGGAGTGGTGTTATTTTTGAACCAGACGCTAACCCAGGCTTTGCCTGCAACCTTCTCATGAATCATGATGTCTACAGGGCCTTCCGGGAAGTTTAGGCTGAGTTCGTGAATCAGGCCTTTTGTTGAGAGTGTGGTAAGCGCTTCGCCTCGAGATGCCAGCCATTCTTTGATCT
>JASBRM010000184.1 GCA_030149405.1 Neptuniibacter sp.
AGACTAAGGCAACTCTGAAGTGGGCGTGTAGCTCAGTTGGGAGAGCGTCGCCCTTACAAGGCGAATGTCGGGAGTTCGAGCCTCTCCACGCCCACCACTAAACATAAGCCCCGGTCGCGGTTACAAAAAAATGTGGAGCGGTAGTTCAGTTGGTTAGAATACCTGCCTGTCACGCAGGGGGTCGCGGGTTCGAGTCCCGTCCGTTCCGCCATTTATACCCTTTGGGTATTACTTGAAAGAAGAGGGTTAGACTACCTGCCTGTCATCTTTCATAGGTAACGGGTCGCATTTCAAGTCGTCCGTTCCGCCACTTATCCATATAAGTGCTATCTTTCAAAAAAGCCTGAAAGATAATAGACTAAGGCAACTCTGAAGTGGGCGTGTAGCTCAGTTGGGAGAGCGTCGCCCTTACAAGGCGAATGTCGGGAGTTCGAGCCTCTCCACGCCCACCACTTCATTCTCTAGAGTTTCCTATTTATTTGTTCCTGAAGCGTTATCACCTTTTGTAACATTATTATCACCTATTGTTTTTTGTACATTGCCTTACAAACATGTATTGTTTGTTTTTTATACAAATCCTGCTAATAAAAAAAATAAGTAAGGAAACTTAAGTGCATCAAGTCAATGAAAGGGTGTTGATTGCACTCTGCCCAGACCCAGTCATCGGAGTGGACGGGGAAGGTGTAGTGCAGATTTTCAACCCTGCTGCAGAGAAATTGCTGGGTTATTCAGCGAATGACGTGGTTGGTTCTTTGAACATAGCCTCTATATACCCGGACCTGAAATCGGCCCAGCGGGTTAAACGACTTCTTTATTCTGATCTCCATGGTGCTTTTGGCGCTGTTGAGGGTTACGAGGCCACACTGGTAACTTCTGATCAGAAGACGGTCCCTGTTCGCTTGTCAGCCGCCATTGTTGATGAGGAAGAGGGGACCAGTATCGGTTTCTTCCACGATCTTACAGAAAGGTACAACCTGGAGCAGCAACTGCATAAGTTGTCGATTACCGATGAGCTGACGGGTTTATATAACCAGCGCCATTTTTATAAGGTACTTGCCCGAGAGTTGAACCGTGCCAAACGTTATAAGCATGAGCTCAGCCTGATCTGTTTTGATCTGGATAACTTTAAACAAATTAATGACCAACTGGGCCATCTTGAAGGTGACCGTATTCTCAAAAAGGTTGGGACATTGCTCCGAAAAGCACTGCGTCTTTCCGATGTAGGTGTTCGCTATGGTGGCGATGAGTTTATGGTTATTCTTCCAGATACAGGGATTGAAGCCGCGGCTAAAACTGCTGAGCGAATCCGCACAATGTTCAATAAAAAATGTCAGTACAGCCCAGAACACGATAATGCGACGGAGTATTGTGTTTCTATGAGTCTGGGGGTGACTGAGACAAATGGTACTGAGAAACCGGATCAGGTGGTACAGCGTGCTGATCTGGCTATGTATCAGGCCAAAAGTTCTGGTGGAAACCGGGCGGTGCAGGTCGCACAACAGCTTGGAGATGTTGTGAGTGTTGTCAGTGGTTGATTCATTCTCAGTACAATTTAAAAAGCCGTGATATTTGATCACGGCTTTTTAGTTTCTGCAGATTGAATTTACATCGCAGGACAAAACATCTCATGCAGGGTGTGTATGATACGTTTTGCGGTATCGCCCTCAAGAGAATAAAAGATTGTCTGGGACTCGCGGCGTGTTTTTACCAAGCCGTCTTTTCTTAATACTGCAAGATGCTGTGACAGTGCTGACTGGCTCAGATCCAGGCAGTTGTTTAGTTCGGTTACTGACAGTTCTTTACCGTCGAGGTAGCAAAGAATAAGTAAGCGACTTTCATTGCCTAATGCTTTCATCAGTTTTGCCGCCTGACTCGCATTGGCTTTCATCATTTCAAGGGTTTCTGCATCAATAGATGCGACAGTCATGTGATCACTCAACTTCTTACTCCGAATCGCTTGTACTTATTTTAATTAAGTTGTTTGGTATACCCAATTTCACTTGGCTCTTTGTCGATTCGAACCATAAATTAGTTATTAGCAATTGTTTTTTTATAACGTTCAGATTCTAACTAATTCGTCTAAATCCCGCAATTTCCTATAATTAATATTGAAACATTAGTGATTTCTAATATAATGACCTTCTAATATTATAGCCTACTTTTTATGAGGTCGAGATGAGGATCGGTGAGAAGCTGACATCCCTGTCATTAGAAAAACCAAAACATATCTTTTACTGGATTCTTGCTCTGGTAATACTTGCCGGAATACAGATCCCGAGTATTAAGGTGGATACCGATCCCGAGAATATGTTGCCTCATGATCAGGCTGACCGCGTGTTTCATGATCAGGTAAAAGAGCGTTTTTCACTCTACGATATGATTGTTGTTGGTGTGGTTAATCCTAATGGTATCTATAATATCCAGACTCTGAGCAACCTGAAGGCATTGTCTACAAAAGTACAGGCAATGGATGGTGTGATCCGCCAGGATCTGATGTCTCTGGATACCGTAGATAATATCAGTCAGGTACCGGATCAACCCGGCACTATCCGTTTCGAATGGATGATGAAATCTGCCCCAGAAACACAGGCGCAGGTTGATGAAATTCAACAGGCGGTGTCTCGCCTCCCTCTACTCGATAACACTCTGGTATCCGGCGATGGAAAAGCAGCAGGCATCTATATCCCTATTACATCCAAGTCTGAAAGCTACCGCCTGTCTCAGGAAATTCAACGTGTAATAGACGATCTAAAAGCAGCGTCACCCGAGTCAGAAGATCAATACCATATGGCAGGCTTACCGGTTGCTGAAGACACATTCGGAGTTGAGATGTTCATCCAGATGGCTATCTCAGCGCCGCTGGCAGGCCTGATGATCTTTGTTCTGATGTGGGTGTTCTTCCGCTCCCTTTTACTGATCACTGCGCCGATGCTGGTGGCAATGGCGGCTGTGATTATCACCATGGGATTACTAATCGGGCAGGGTTATACGGTACATATCATGAGTTCCATGATTCCGATTTTCCTGATGCCCATAGCGGTGGTGGATTCGGTGCATATTCTTTCGGAATTCTCCGACCGCTATAAACCCGGTGAGAAACCGCAGGCTGCGTTAAGAGCGGTATTGAAAGAGTTGTTCACGCCGATGCTTTATACATCGATCACCTCAGCGGTAGGTTTTGCCTCGCTGGCATTTACGCCGATTCCGCCGGTTCAGATCTTTGGCCTGCATGTGGCCTTTGGCATTATGCTGGCGTT
>JASBRM010000196.1 GCA_030149405.1 Neptuniibacter sp.
CCCCAGAAACGGTCCAAAACCACCCATTTGCCACATCAGCCATTGTAAACATTCAAGGCGTTCCATCGGATCGGTTGGCAGAAATTCACCGGTTTTTTCAGCAAGATAGATAAGGATGGCACCGCTTTCGAACAGCTCGACCCTTTCACCGTTAGGTCCTTCATCATCAACAATCGCCGGAATTTTGTTGTTTGGGCTGATCTTAGTGAAATCAGGCTCAAACTGTTCTTTGGCAATAATATCCACAGGGTGAACCTGATAGGGCAGGCGCAATGCTTCCAGCATAATAGAAACTTTACGCCCGTTAGGCGTTCCCCAGGTGTACAGGTCGATCATGTGCGCTCCTAAAGATTCACAAAGTGATTGTAGATACCGATCAGTTCCTGCTCGGTAAATGTCACAATAATCAGCTGCTGACCTGGTTTTATAAGGTCTGGATTTTCACCCAGAATGCCCTGCTGGTAGTTATAGATGTAGGTTCTGTCGACTTTATTTTTCAGAATCTTACCCAGGAACGAGCTGCGTTTATCTGCGAGCTTTTCATCTGCTTCTTTTGGAATTTCCGCGTAAACGGTTTTATCCATACCCGGAAGGTTCAGGCCTTCAGTGAAGGTACGCATTAAGCCGTGCTGGATGATGCCCCACAGGCCTTCATCATCCCCCTCATTGACGGCATGAATAAAGTAGACTTTCTGTGCAGAGGAGTCAGGGTCGTCCAGCAGCTCACGCAACTTTATCTGGTTAGCAATCGTTAAAGAATCAAGTTGAGAATGGGTGTTTTGTTGTTCAGAGTCAGAACCGATTACCTGAAGGTTGTCTGCAGCAGCATAAACACCGGATTCAGTCCCGGCAGCAGAGTCTGCTTCAACAGGTGCAAGTTCGGCGCTCGCTACAGACTGTTTTTCAGGCAGGGATAAAAGTTGGTCAGACGTTACAAAGTTATCCGCCTGCGTTATCGAGATCGGTGTTTCAGCACCATCGGTTAGTCGGCTGATATGACTTTTTGCGGCTTCCTGAGTTTCAGAACTGACTGTTTCCGGAGAGCTCTGTGTTACTGGAAGTTGTTGTTCGTTCCAGAAAAAATACGCTGCAAACGCAACGGCTGCTACTAAGACAACTAACACTAAACGCTGCATGATGTGATCCTGTTTTTTTATTATTTCCGTACTGTATCTTTAAGTTTAAGAATTTAAAACCGCTCGTAACTTATAACAACTTGATATTGCAGCTTTTGGACCTGATATATTGGGTATATATAGTGGAGTAAGTAATGTCACAGAGTGATAACGATTTTTCCCAGATGATGCAGATGGAGGGGGTAACCCCTCTGAAGAAAGCCGATAGGGCAGATCTGCATGATCAAAAAGCCAAAAAAGATCAGGAACTTCTGGAAAACAGACGTAAAGCGGCTGTTGCCGGCGATGAGGATGGTTTAACCACAGGCCCCATCGATTTACTGCATCCTCTCGATCCAGTCGAATGGAAGTCTGATGGTGTTCAGGAAGGTGTTTATCGGAACTTACGTCTGGGGAAATATCAGGTTGATGCCCGTCTTGATCTGATTCGTCGCTCAATTCCTCAGTGCAAAAGTGAATTGCTTTCGTTTGTGCAGGAGTGCATCAAATACGATATCCGCACAGTGCTGGTAAACCATGGCCGCAGCAAAGATAAAACCTCTATGGGTAACAGACAGAAAAGCTATCTGAATCTTTGGCTGCAAAAATTACCTGAAGTAATGGCTTTCCACTCTGCCCAACCGCAGCATGGTGGGCTGGGTGCCATTTATGTTTTGCTGCGTAAAAGTGAAGAAAAACGTCTGGAAAACTGGGAGCAACACCAGAAAAGGTAAATTCTTCAAGCTCTTAGCGTTACAAACGCGTTCATAAACCTAAAATAATATGCAATAATGAGACTTATTATCATTATCATGTATTGTTAGGTTTTATGAATAATAATGTCCAGCTTATCGAAATGGTTGAGCGCCAGCGCTTTGGTGTTGAGTATCAGCCGATTATCGATGCAACCAGTGGAGCCGTGTTTGGGTATGAGGCTCTGGCACGTTTTTTTGATCAATCCGGTACTAACATTTCCCCCTTAGATGTTTTCTGTGCTCTGCACGACAGTCCTTTAATGCTTGCACAGGTGGAGTTACAACTAAAAAGGCTACAACTGCGGTTTCGACCCGATGGCTCGCCTTTGTTTATTAATCTCGATCCCCATGCTTTTTCCATGCTCAAAGATTCATCAGGCGGGAATGAACTGCTTAACCGTCTTCAGAATGAATCCTCATTGGTGGTTGAACTCATTGAAAACACCGATGTGAATGATGCACAAATGAGCAACGAAGTATCTAATCTTTTCCATCAGGCTGGAATCTCAATTGCGCTGGATGATGTGGGTGCTCCCGGAACCATGGTGGCTCTGAACATCCTCAATGATGTGGATTACATTAAATTTGATCGTTACTGGTTTAATCCTCAATCTGAATCGATGCACCCTCTGCTGAAAAGCCTGATTGGATTTGCTCAGGACAACGGTAAAAAAACGGTTCTGGAAGGGGTTGAGAACGCAGAAGATCTGGCGAAAGCTGTAAACCTTGGGGTAGATTATGTGCAAGGTTACTTTTACCGGGAATTGTTTATCCAGGAAAAGTAATTAGAAGGCGGGGCGCCTATACATACAAACAATCTATACTGATTCCTATGCATCAACATATAGAAGAAATACTCGGTTTTTGGTTTGGTCCCTTGAATGCAGGTTTTCCTGAGGCCAGCAAGGATGAACTTTGGTGGATGGGAAAGCCTGAAAACGATCGTCTGATCACTGAGCTTTTTGGACATAAAGTTCATCAGGCTTTGCGCGGGGAATTGGATCATTGGGCCGAAGAACCCAGAGGACGTTTGGCGCTTATCCTTCTATTAGACCAGTTTACCCGTACAATTTTCAGAGGCAGCGCCGATGCTTTCAGCGGTGACAGCAAAGCGCTTAAGTTGACTCTGGAAGGCGTTCATCAGAGTCTGGATCAGGCACTGGAATTTTCCGAGCGTACCTTCTTCTATATGCCTCTGGAGCACGCTGAAGATATGGAAATGCAGGAGATATGTATTACCTGCTTTGAATCTATGCTGAGAGAGGTGTCAGGTGTTCATAAACTCAAAGTTGAAAACTGGCTCGACTTTGCTTTTCAACATCATCGTCAAATAGAAAAGTTTGGGCGCTTCCCGCATCGCAATGATGTTCTTGGCCGCAGCTCCACTCCAGAGGAATTGGCGTTCCTGCTACAAACTAAGAGTCGTTGGGGGCAGTAGTTCCCGCTAAAACAGGTCAGTTTGCTCGGACCTGTTATCTTGCCATTCAGAGAATATAATTTTCTTAGATGTTTGGGCGCTCAACTGTTGCACAAACCAGTTAGCCAGTTCCGGTGCTTCTGCGTTATCCGGTGTGTGAAAAAAGAAATAGGGACTTTTACCTTCATCAAGCCAACTGGATGCTTTCTTGAGCCAGGGTGTTAGATAATCAGAACCCCATTGCCAATCTAAGGGTGTGATAAACCGAATCATGGGTTGATTCCCGGTCGCTAGAGCATGAACTG
>JASBRM010000198.1 GCA_030149405.1 Neptuniibacter sp.
TATGACCTGAAGCAGCTTACTCATCTAACACGAATTGATACCTACACCTAAGAAGAAAACATACGAAAAATTGCATATATGTTTTTTCATATATACAATTTCCCGTATATCTTACTGGAGACTTAGCAATGTCATCAATCAACCCTGTGCAGTTTTACAAATCTCTTGCCGACGAGATCAGACTAACGAGCCTAATGCTGATAGCCCAGGAAGGTGAGTTATGTGTATGTGAACTCATGGCTGCACTTGACGAGTCACAGCCTAAAATCTCCCGCCACCTGGCACAACTAAGAAGCATAGGACTTCTTCAGGACCGCCGACAGGGACAATGGGTTTACTACCGTTTACATCCCGATCTGGATAAATGGATGTATCAGGTACTACACACTACCCGGACAGAGAACAAACAGTTTCTTATAGAGAGCGAACAGCGATTAAAAAGTATGAGTTCACGGCCAGGAAAGTGCCAATAGTTTTATATCAGTAACACGCCCGCTCTAAATATCCCGGGGTTATAATATGTTTGAAATTTTCACAGAATTCGCGGACTGGATCGTTGTCGGCTTACTAGGATTGTCCAAAGAGACAAGTCCAGAAATTAATATGAATTTTGGTGTGATGAGCACACCCGCGGTAGTGGTCAATGGTCAGCTGGTTCATAGTGGACGTATTCCAACTCAGGCAGAGATTAAGTTATGGCTAGATTCCTGATTAGCTGCCTCTTGCTGTTAAGCAGTATCGCCTCTGCCAAACCTCTGGAATTGGTCACGGTTGATAAAAATATCTATGCCTTGATCGGACCGATGGAACAGCGCTCCGAAAACAATTTAGCCAACAACGCCAATTTTGGCTTTATCGTCACGCAAGAAGGTGTGGTTTTAGTTGATAGCGGTGGGACTTTGCTGGGAGCTAAAGCAATTGAACAGCAGATCAAAAGCGTTACCGATAAACCTGTGACACTGGTTATAAATACCGGGGGGCAAGATCACCGCTGGTTTGGTAATAGTTATTTTACCAAGCAAGGTGCCAACACTCTGACCTCTTTACAGACCCTGGAGGATCAGAAAGCTCGCCGCATGGCCCAGACGGACTCTACCTCAGCCTATACGGGTTCGAGCTGGAAAGGTACGCAGCCGGAAATAGTACTAGAAACCATTGAGCAAATCACAGAGCTTAATATTGGCGGTGTAGATCTGGTGCTGATTCCGGTAGGAGCCGCTCATACCGGAGGCGAGACTCTAGTTTGGCTACCTAAACAAAAAATACTGTTCAGCGGTGATGTTGTTTATCTGGACCGGATGCTTGGAGTGGGCCCGCAATCTGAGCATCTTTCGTGGTTAGAAGCTTTTAAAGTGATCCAGCAGTTAAACCCTGAAGTGATTATTCCAGGCCATGGCTATCCTGCCGATCTGGAAAAAGCGGAGCAAGATACTCTGGCCTATCTGACTTTTCTTCGTGAAGAGGTGGGCAAGCTTATTGAAGAGGGTCAGGATATGAGCGCTATTAGCTCAATAGACCAAAGCCGTTTCAGTTATCTGAAGGTATATCAGGAAATTCATGGCCGAAACGCACAACGAGTTTTTGAAGAAATGGAGTGGGAATAGATGACCATTAAAGTAGGTATCAACGGTTTTGGCCGCATGGGTCGCCTGTCATTCAGGGCAGCATGGGACTGGCCTGAACTTGAGTTTATTCAGATTAACGATCCAGCTGGTGACGCTGAAACCCTGGCACACCTAGTTAATTTTGATTCAGTACACGGCCATTGGCATAACGAAGCCACATCAGAGAACGATAACATCATTATCGACGGTAACACGGTTGCCTGTACTCAGAACAAAAGCATTGAAGATACTGACTGGTCCTGTTGCGATATCGTGATCGATGCCTCAGGTAAGATGAAAACCCAGAAACTGCTGAAAGCTTATCTTGATCAGGGCGTTAAGCGTGTTGTAGTGACCGCACCGGTGAAAGAGGAAGGCGTACTGAATATCGTCATGGGTGTAAATCATCATCTGTACGATAAAGAGAAGTACCCTATTGTAACTGCTGCGTCATGCACCACTAACTGCCTTGCCCCTGTTGTTAAAGTGATTCATGAAAAGCTGGGGATCAAACACGGATCCATGACCACTATTCATGACATCACCAACACGCAAACCATTTTGGATGCACCGCATAAGGATCTGCGTCGTGCTCGCGCCTGCGGTATGAGCCTGATCCCTACAACAACCGGTTCCGCTACAGCGATCACACATATCTTCCCTGAGCTTAAGGGTAAACTGAATGGTCATGCTGTTCGTGTTCCTCTGGCTAATGCTTCCATCACAGACTGTGTTTTTGAAGTGGACAGGGAAACAACGGTTGAAGAGGTAAACAAGCTTCTTAAATCGGCATCCGAAAACGAGTTGAAAGATATTCTCGGTTTCGAAGAGCGACCGCTGGTTTCTATCGATTACAAAACAGATCCGCGCTCCAGCATTATCGATGCACCGTCAACCATGGTTGTGAACGGCACTCAGGTTAAGCTGTACCTCTGGTATGACAATGAATGGGGTTACGCAAACCGCACCGTCGAATTGACCCGCATGATCGGTTTGATGGATCAGTAACTGGAATTCAAAGATGTTAGCGAGCCTTTCCCCCGAAATCAGACAGTATCTGATCGTAACAGGTAACTACTGGGCATTTACCCTGACCGACGGCGCCTTGCGTATGTTGGTGGTTCTGCATTTCCACCCTCTGGGTTACAACCCGTTGGAGATCGCCCTACTGTTCCTG
>JASBRM010000221.1 GCA_030149405.1 Neptuniibacter sp.
TTCTACAAGAAAACCATCGGTTACGGACTGCCGGACTTCGCAGAGGAACTCAACTACGGAGTCGATCTATCAACCATCTGAGGGTGGTATCAGATTGATGGGGTGAAGGTGCCCCATCAACCATTAAATCCGTATACCCATAAAAATAAAACCATTGCGACTACCGCCACAATCATTGCCTTAATGGTTTTGGCAGTATCCGTTGCTTTGTATCAACGCCTTTCAGGTGGTTTCCAGCAAATGCTCAGAGTTGCTCGTACCATTCAGGGGCGGGGGTATAGGCAAGAGGACTATTGTTTCAGCAAAGATGAGATGGGATATCTGGCCAAAAGGATTTATGAGATGGGCCTGGCTCTGGACGATATGCGACAAAACCTTGAGGACAGAGTGAATAAACGTACCGCTGAATTACAAAAAGTCACCACGAATCTTGAAAATGAAGTTGAGAAAACCCATGCCATGGCTGAGCAACTGCGATATTTGGCAGAAACGGATGAACTCACAGGTTTAAATAACCGTCGTTACTTTGTGGAACAAATGGATAAAGAGTGGAAGCGAGCCGTAAGGCACAATCGCAGTCTTGCGCTTCTGATCATTGATGTAGATTTCTTCAAACAGGTCAATGATCGTTATGGCCATCAAATGGGCGATCAATGCTTACGGGTGATTGCGGCCACTCTGAAATTACAGATCCGCAGAAGTTCTGACCTGGTGGCACGTTTGGGTGGAGAGGAGTTTGCCGTACTCATTCCTGAAACTGAATTTAAAGAAGCCTGTTCCCGTGCAGAGCACTGTTGGAACAGGTTGAACAGATCGAGCTGCCGCCTGTAACGCTGGATAGAAAACTCACTATTTCAATTGGCATTGGACAACTGGAACCCAGCTATAAATCTGTCAATGACTTCATCAATGCGGTTGATAAGGCGCTTTATGTCGCTAAGGAAAACGGCCGAAACCGCTTCGCTATTGCCAGCTATAGCGATAAAGATAGCAACCAACAGCCCTCACTTTTCTGACTTTTCATACTTTATCCGCCAGCAGCAGATGTTGCTGTGCAGGCCTTTCTGCCTTTTTTGGTGTTTTTTGATTGTTTTTGTGTGTTTGTAAACGCCTATGGATGGCCCTATTCACGGGGCTTTGTTGCTTGATGCCATTTTTTGTCAGTTATGTAGCTGCTTTTTGTCATTGTTGAATTTTGGTCCGCAACTAGTATTTAAGCATAACTAAAAACAACAGCCGGATAAGAAATAGAAGAGGCAGTTATGAAAGTACTGGTCGCTGTAAAGCGTGTCATAGATTACAACGTCAAGGTGCGTGTTAAAGCAGATAACAGTGATGTTGATCTGGCCAATGTGAAAATGGCCCTGAACCCTTTCTGTGAAATCGCAGTGGAAGAAGCGGTACGTCTGAAAGAGGCGGGTACTGCAGATGAAGTCGTTGTGGTTTCTATCGGTAGCAAAAGCTGTGAAGAGCAGATCCGCACTGCGCTGGCACTCGGCGCTGACCGCGGTATACGTATTGAAACTGAAGACGCACCGGATTCACTTTCCGTTGCCAAACTCTTGGAAAAAGTCGTTGAGAAAGAAGCACCGGGCCTGGTGATTCTGGGTAAACAGGCGATCGATTCGGACAATAACCAGACCGGTCAGATGCTGGCTGCGCTTCTGGATCGTCCACAAGGTACGTTCGCCTCTGAAGTTAACGTATCGGGTGACAGTGTTCAGGTAACCCGTGAAGTCGATGGCGGCCTGCAAACAGTTGAATTGGCCATGCCAGCCATTGTGACGACAGACCTGCGTCTTAACGAGCCTCGTTATGCAGCTCTGCCAAATATCATGAAAGCGAAACGTAAACCTCTGGAAGTACTGAGCCCGGATGATCTGGGTGTCAGTGTCAGCAGCAATCTCACTCTGCTTCGCGTAGAGCCACCTGCAGAACGTCAGGCAGGTATTAAGGTCGGCTCGGTGGATGAGCTGTTAGAGAAACTGCGCAACGAAGCCAAAGTGATTTAAGGAGGTTGAGTGATGACTACGTTGGTAATAGCTGAACACGATAACAAAGAACTTAAACCAGTTACCTTAAACACACTGGCGGCTGCTCAGGCGATTGGTGGGGATGTTCACCTGCTGGTGGCGGGTAGCGGTTGTGGTGCTGTGGCAGATACAGCGGCGCAGATCCCAGCAGTAAGTAAAGTACTCACTGCGGATAGCCCGGCATATGAACATCAACTGGCAGAAAATGTCAGCAAACTGGTTCTGAGCATTGCTGCGGATTACAGCCATATTTTGGCGTCTGCTACTACAACCGGTAAGAACTTCCTGCCACGGGTTGCTGCGCTGCTGGATGTAAACCAGATCTCAGACATCATCTCTGTAGAGGCGGATGATACGTTCAAACGTCCAATCTATGCAGGCAACGCAATTGCCACTGTGCAGTCGGCTGATGCTGTCAAAGTCATTACCGTGCGCGGTACCGCTTTTGATGCGGTTGAAAACAGCGGCGGCTCAGCTGAAATCTCCACTGTAGGCGAATCCTGTGATGCGGGCATCTCAAGCTTTGTCGGTGAAGAACTGGCAGAAAGTGATCGTCCGGAACTGACCGCAGCATCCGTAGTGGTGTCTGGTGGTCGTGGTATGGGCAACGGCGAGAACTTTGACCTGCTTTACAAAGTGGCAGACAAACTCGGCGCTGCGGTGGGTGCATCCCGAGCCGCAGTTGACGCAGGTTTTGTCCCTAACGATATGCAGGTAGGTCAGACCGGCAAGATGGTTGCGCCGGATCTGTACATCGCGGTGGGTATCTCCGGTGCCATTCAGCATCTGGCGGGTATGAAGGATTCCAAAATCATTGTTGCGATCAACAAAGATGAAGAAGCCCCAATCTTCCAGGTGGCAGATTATGGTCTGGTGGCAGACCTCTTTGAGGCAGTACCCGAGTTAGAGGGCAAGTTGTAAGCCCTCCATTAATTTCAAAGAGCCTCGTTATAACGGGGCCAAAAATAAAAATTAGACGGAGCAACTTAGATGCTTTTCGAAGGAAAATCGATTCAGGTTCAGCCGGTCGAAAACGGAATCTACGAAGTGGTTTTTGACCGCAAAGATGATGCTGTTAACAAACTCGACCGTGCCACCACTGCAGAACTGCATGAAGCCGTGGCTGTATTGCAGGCGATTGATGACCTGCAGGGCGTGATTTTTACCAGCGCCAAAGAGAGTTTTATTGTCGGTGCCGATATCACCGAGTTCATGGGCTTCTTCACACAGGAAGACGATGTACTGATTGCCGGTTTAATGGAGATCCACGGTCTGTTAAATCAGATCGAAGACCTAAAAGCCCCCACCGTTACAGCAATTAACGGACTTTGCCTCGGTGGTGGGTTTGAGGTCGCCCTGGCGACAGATTACAGAGTACTGGGTGATCAGGCCAAAGTGGGCCTGCCTGAAGTAAAACTGGGTATTTTCCCGGGTTGGGGCGGCACCATTCGTCTGCCTCGTCTGATCGGCGTTGATAACGCGAATGAGTGGATCTGCGCAGGTGTAGAGAAACGAGCTGATGCGGCGCTGAAAGATGGCGCGGTTGATGCGGTAGTGACCACAGCACAGGTACGTGAAGCCGCGCTGGATCTGTTGAAAGGCTGTATTTCCGGCAAGTTTGATTATCAGGCCCGTCGTGATGAGAAGAAGAGCCCGATCAAACTGAATCAGGTTGAACAGATGATGGCGTTTGAATCCGCTAAAGGTGTAATCGGTGGTAAGGCGGGTCCTCACTATCCAGCGCCAATGGCGGCCCTGAAAACAGTGCAGAAACACGCCAATCTGCCGCGTGAAAAAGCCAACGAAGTGGAAGCGAAAAACTTCGTCAAAGTGGCTAAAACAGATGTCTGCGCATCACTGGTGGGTTTGTTCCTGAAAGATCAGTACGTGAAAAAAGTCAGTAAAAGCTTTGAGAAACAAGCAGAACCTGTTGCCAAGGCTGCCGTACTGGGTGCCGGTATTATGGGCGGTGGTGTTGCGTATCAATCCGCAGTTAAAGGCACCCCAATCCTGATGAAGGATATCAACGAGGGTGCCCTGCAACTGGGTCTGGATGAAGCCACTAAACTGCTGAACAAACGTGTATCCCGTGGTCGTATGGATGCCATGAAAATGGCAGGCGTACTGAACAAGATCACTCCAACCCTGAACTACGGTGATTTCGGTAACGTTGATCTGGTGGTTGAGGCGGTAGTTGAACATCCAAAAGTTAAGAAAGCCGTTCTCGCAGAAGTGGAAGAACAGCTGCAGGAAGGTGCAATCCTGACCTCCAACACATCAACAATCTCGATTACAGAGCTGGCTACGGCTCTGAAAAAACCAGAAAACTTCTGCGGTATGCACTTCTTTAACCCAGTGCATCAGATGCCGCTGGTTGAGGTTATTCGCGGTGAGAAATCTTCGGAAGCAGCCGTTGCTAGAACCGTGGCTTATGCAAAAGCGATGGGTAAAACCCCAATCGTTGTGAATGACTGCCCGGGCTTCCTGGTTAACCGAATTCTGTTCCCGTACTTCGGCGGCTTTACGGCCCTGATGGAAGATGGCGCAGACTTCAGGCAGATCGACAAAGTGATGGAAGGTTACGGCTGGCCAATGGGCCCTGCGTACCTGCTTGATGTAGTAGGCATCGATACCGCACACCACGCCGATGCAGTGATGGCGGTAGGTTATCCGGATCGCATGAGCCACGAAGGCGAAAACGTGATCGACCGTATGTTCAAACTGGAGCGTTTCGGCCAGAAGAACAACAAAGGTTTCTACCAGTACGAACTGGACCGCAAAGGTAAGCCGAAGAAAATTGTTGATGAAGACGTCCCCGCACTGCTGGAAGGTATTGCCAAAGAAAGCCGCGAATTCAGCGATGAAGAGATCGTTGAACGTATGATGATTCCTCTTTGCATCGAAACGGTTCGCTGCCTTGAAGATGGCATCGTAGACAGTCCGGCAGAAGCCAATATGGGCCTGATCTACGGTATCGGTTTCCCTCCATTCCGTGGCGGTGTATTCCACTACCTAGATCAGCTTGGCCTGGATAACTTCTGTGCCCTGGCAGCGAAATATGAATCTCTGGGGCCGTTGTATCAGCCAACAGAGAAAATGAAACAGATGGCCGCCGCAGGCGAGACATATCTACCAGCAACTGCACAGGCTTAAGGGGTAAGGCAAATGAACTTAAAACCAAATGACGTAGTAATCGTTGACGGTGTTCGTACCCCGATGGGTAAATCGAAAAACGGCTCGTTCCGTAACGTCCGTGCCGAAGCACTGTCAGCTGCAGTAATGAAAGGCCTGCTGGAACGTAACCCAGCGGTTAAAGCCGGCGAAATCGAAGACATAATGTGGGGCTGTGTAAACCAGACCAAAGAGCAGGGCTTCAATATTGGCCGTAATGCAGCGGTACTGGCAGGCATTCCACATACGGTAGGCGCGCAAACCATCAGCCGTTTGTGTGGTTCATCCATGGCGGCACTGCACGCCGCAGCGCAGGCGATTATGACAGGCAACGGCGACATCTTTATCGCCGGTGGTGTGGAGCATATGGGTCACGTGTCCATCATGCACGGTGTGGATATCAACCCGGAAATGTCTAAGCAGGTAGCAAAAGCGGCCATGATGATGGGCGTAACCGCCGAGATGCTGGGCAAAATGAACGGCATCAGCCGTGAGATGCAGGATGAGTTCGGGGCACGTTCCCATCGTCTGGCACACGAAGCTCATCTTAAAGGCCTGTGGGGCAGCGAAATCATCCCGGTAGAAGGCCACGATGAAAACGGCTTTAAATCTTTGCTGGAAGCGGACGAAGTAATCCGTCCGGAAACCACCGTCGAAACTCTGAGTGCGCTCAAGCCAGTGTTTGTACCTAAAGTGGGTACAGTCACCGCAGGTACATCCTCTGCATTCTCTGACGGCGCATCGGCACTGCTGGTGATGTCAGCAGCCAAAGCAGAAGAGCTGGGCCTTACACCACGCGCCCGTATTGTGAGCATGGCAGTTGCTGGTTGTGATCCATCCATTATGGGTTACGGCCCGGTACCGGCCACTCAGAAAGCACTGAAACGTGCCGGTCTCTCCATCGACGATATCGACTATGTCGAGCTCAACGAAGCGTTTGCAGCGCAAGGCCTCTCTGTCCTAAAAGGTCTGAAACTGCTCGATAAGATGGAAGACAAAGTAAACCTTAAAGGTGGTGCTATTGCACTGGGTCACCCTCTGGGCTGCTCCGGTTCCCGTATCACCAACACGCTGATGAACGTACTGGAACAGAACGATGGCACATTAGGTCTGGCGACCATGTGTATCGGAATGGGCCAGGGTATTTCCACCATCATAGAGCGTGTTTAACCCACCCCTAACTCTTTCTTGCAACCCTCGCTTTTAGCTATTTGCCCCGCACTCGCGGGGCTTTTTTATTTAATATTGCCTAAAATCAGGCGATAGATTCAGAAAGCACTTTTAACCAACTCACACTCATGTAAGGATTACCCACAGTATCCAAGAGGAAGGCTAATGGCGCTCTACATTATCCCACTGCTGATCATCGTGCTCCTTGTACTGTTTTTGCGCAGAATCAAAAAGCGCAAAAAAACAGGACCAAGCGAAGAAGAGTATTTCGCCAAGGTACTCAAAGATGTTGATCAATCTCAGGAAGAGAAGGCTCAAGCGGTTGAAGAGCCCAGAGAGACAACCGTTCAACAAATTGAGGCCAAAACTCAGACCGAGCAGCCCAAAGAGCTACAACAAGCACAGCCCGTTGAGGAACCAGCACCAACGCCCGTTGAATCTGAACCAGCACACGCACCAGAACCAGCGGCAGTTGCTGAACCAAAGCCAAAACCCGCCCCAGCAAAACCTAAACAACGCTTCACACCCTCAAACCCACTGATCAAACAGTACGAAACTCACCTGAATCTGGAGATGCTGCGCGCCCAGAATGCAGGTGATGAAGATGCCTACATCGACATCGTGCGAAAGAACTCTGTCTATATGAAAAACTGCACCCTGCTTAACAAAGCACTGGCAGAGAAAGATAAAGAAAAAGCACTGGCATCACTGAAGAAAATCCGCGAGATGATTCCTAAGGATTTCAGGCAGGAATAAGACCGGTTAATTCGGGCTTTTCTGATAGCAGAAGTTATGACAGGATAGTCGCACACATTTTATTTTCTCCATGAGGGAGAAAACCCCGGGCAAGGAAAGCTTATGAAATTCAAAGATCTAACCTTTTTTTCATTTTCCCCTGTTGGGATAAATATTTCCTTAATTATAGGGGGGAGGAGACTAGGAACATATGATTGGTGAAATCAAAAAATCAGTAAGCGCCGCCCTATATGAGAGGTTAGTCAGTCCATTTTATGGGGCTCTTTTGATTTCTTGGAGTCTGTGGAATTGGAAGATTCTCTATGTGACGTTTTTTGTTTCTGAAGAGCGCTTAGATAAAAATAAAATAGATTGGATAGTTAAGAACTGCTCTGAATTAAACGCTTTGGTGATATACCCACTTGCTTCAACACTAATCATTCTCACCCTACTTCCATTTATTACGAATGCTGCGTATTGGCTTCATCTAAAGTTTATCAAGTGGTGTCGAGACCAGAAGAACAGTATAGAAATGAAAACGCTCCTTACAACAGAACAGTCAATACAGATTAGAGAAGAGCTGATCAATACAGAGCAGAAATTTGATTCTTTGCTCATTAGGAAAAATCAAGAAATAAAAGAGCTAAACCTTCAAATCGAATCATTAAAAAACGCGGCATCACAGCAAAGACCCGAACCTAAACCAGAAACCGAAGGTGCTTCATTTTCAAGTGACGAAACAGATACTTTCTTGGGATCTCAGACAACATCTGGGATAGCTAGAAAGATTAAAGGGAACCCTGAGTTGCAGCGAGCGCTTGATACTATCATTAAATACATCCAAAACGGATGGGGCCAGTTGCCAGAAGACGATAATATTTCGCCAACATCTCTAGCTTTCTTCGAAGTAAACCACTTGATAGAAAATGAGGGAAATGGAATGTTCTCAATGACAGATTTGGGGAAAAGTGTTGTTAAAATTGTGCTCGATAATGAATTCTATTGAACACAGAACAACAAAAGGGAGCCAACACATTCTGTGTTGCTTTCAGAGTTATTTAGAACACACAGGGAGTTAGTTATGTCTGATAAAACGGTATTATCTGCAAAAGCTGGAGATGAAATAAATCTAAGTAATACTTCATCTGACTCTGTCAAATATGAAATTGACTGTGGAGAATATGGAGTCATTTCATTTACTGGAATTATTGGAAGTACTGCAACCATCAAAGTTGGAACTATTGCTCCCACCATAACTATCCTTGA
>JASBRM010000156.1 GCA_030149405.1 Neptuniibacter sp.
CCAAAAACTTCGCTCATATAACAGACGTCAAAGCCCTAAAAAATCTGCTTCAACAAATCGATGCCCCTAGTCAAAGACAAAATAAGATAGTGACCTTGGCCTTGAAACTGATGCCTCTTGTTTTTTTACGCCCCAAAAACATCCGATTTATGAAGTGGGATCACATAGATTTTCAAAATAACCTGATAATCATCCCTGGCACCGAAATGAAAACAGGAAAGGAACTTAGAGTACCGATGTCTCAACAGGCAAAAGCTATTCTTAAAGAAGTTCACCAACATACTTCACAATACGAGTATGTGTTTGTGACTCGACACGGCAAAGGGAAACCAATGAGCGAAAACACCACAACCAATGCAATTAAAAGGATGATTAACCCTGATACAGGAACAGCTTATGGCACGGGCTTCATGACCAGCCACGGTTTCAGACATACGGCTAGCACACTATTAAACGAAATGGGCTATTCACCAGACGCCGTAGAATTACAGCTTGCTCATGAACATAAAGACCGCGTAAGAGCGACTTACAACAAAGCGCAACTAATGGAAGAAAGAACCGAAATGATGCAAACATGGGCTGATTATTTAGATAATCTTCGACAAGATTAACTTTGCAAACGTTTGCAAAGACGCTTATTAACCTAGTAGAGGGCGCAAGGGAATGTCTTACCAAATAAAAAAACAGCAACAGATGCCCAACTGGCTAGTACCTCAAAACTACAATTACATAAGCTCACTTCCTGAAAGCAAGCCCACCAGCATGCTGAAAGAACTACAAGTACGACGAACCCTCTACCACATAGCAAAACAAAATCCTGATGAGCTTAGGGGGAATTCTCATTGGCTTTCCATAATGACCACAGGCCGAAGATCAATGAAAAAAAGGTATCGAGCCAAGGTCATGACAAAATACGCGAAAAAGCATGATGAAACCAATCTCTCGCCCCCGAGAACCGTTAGAAAGAGAAGAAATACATATCCCAAGTTAGAACTTTCAATTGATCCATCAGCACCAAACAAACTACTTATGGTAGAGATCAAACACCTACTTCAGCAACATAGGAAAGCACACAAAGTACATCTCAAAAAGCCGTTGTTTAAACCTAGCCATGTAGCAAAGATTAAAGACAATAAAATTATCCCCTTTATTGATCTTATGATCTGGCAACGAGTAAACAACATCTCAATTACAAGTGACTTGTTTGCAGAAACCTTCTTGCCAGAAAGAACATCGAACTTTATCGATAAGAGAGTTCGAACATTAGCCGAGTCAATTCTACGACCTGGTTACCTGGAAGAATTTGATTTATCAATTAATAAAAATGCCAAAAAGTGACTTCGCTTTTCGGCATCGTCTTTCCTAGATCATTAGCTGAGCATATACCCATCGAAATCATCCTATGGGTATCTATCATGTCCACACGAATCTTACGAATCAAAGAAGTCATTCGCCTTACAGGCTTATCACGTAGCACTATCTATAAAAGGGTCAACAGCCAGACTGAATCATTTCCTACCCCGGTATCTCTTGGTGGCGGCCTTGTCGGATGGGTGGAAGAGGAAGTGAACGCTTGGATACTAGAAGCAGTTCAAAAACGTGATGAAGAAACTCATTAATTCACTCCTCACCCTAATAGCCAGAAAGACATACACAGAGTGTAGAAATGATCACTGTTAGCCCACCATCTTTAGATAAATTATCTCTGACCTTATCAATTGATGAGGTAGAAACAGCTTATATCACCGATAGAATTTACAATTCTCATCACACATCTTGGAGCAAAGGTCAAAACTATCGAAATAGGAGATATGAAACAAATACAGAGCTACGTTTATCAGAAGCATCACAATCAGAAATTATGATCCTCAGCAATCCATATAGCTCATCCAACGCCAACTTACAGTTAGAACTTAATCCAAATAGGTTCCTAGAAGTTGGTTGCTGCTACTTATGGGACAATTTACTCAATCTATTTGATATGGATGCAGATCGATTTTGTAGCATTACAACAGTAAAACGTTTAGATATCGCATGTGACGTACACCCTTTAGTTCCTGACTGCATACATGCACATGCTAAAGGCCTACAGCTTGGGGACATCCGAACTGGCCCTGAAGGCAAACTAGAAACTGTAGATATAGGTTATCGCGGCGGAAAAAGATCATTCTGTGTTTACAATAGAGATAAACGAACAAGAAAATATGTATCTGATGATCAATGCACCACCCGAATTGAAGCAAGACTTAAACCAGACACTTCATTGAGCGACATAGGCTCATTACCCAACCCCTTCCTTTCCTTAATAGTTTGCCAAAACATCTCTTATGAAAGACTTATGCAGGCAGACATGACAGAACGCTTGTTCTTTAGAGTTGCCTCATTGTCTGGCCTACAATCAGCAATGGGATTATTGGGCAGAACAGAAAACAAGGCACGCATGAGAAAAGTCATAGAAGATAACTTCGTGCCTGACTGGTATGATCCAAACGATATCTGGAGGAAATACAGAGGAGCACTTTTAAGAGCCAAACTGAATGAACTGGGAATCGATATACCCAGAAGAGTGAGATATCTAAAGAACTTGTAATAAATTTAAATTCATTGACTTGCAGACGTTTTCTCAATACTGAAAGGTTGACATAACCCCGCCAATTACAAAAAAAATTACAAATGATCAAACGTGTAAATTTGTGCCAAAACAAATAAGGGTTTGCATTGGACATCAGCTGTGTAACTAACTTTGAGTGGTGCAGATATAGAAATCTTCGCCTTCTAATTCGAAACAGCACAGCCTAAATTGATCATTACTGCATACGCCAATTACCGTGCAAATTCCTTTTCTTATATTTCTACTTGCGGCAATAGTTGCATGGTCGTATAACAGTGACATATCACTGATAATTTAAATCAAACCAAGGCTTACCGTGTGACTGCAATAACCTCACTTGAAGACATCTATGCTCTAAGGGAGTCAGTTGAACTTGAGTGCAAATTAGCTCAAGGCAAAAATGGGAAAGGTAAAATTCCAGATGACTTTTGGCCCAGCTATAGTGCTTTTGCTAATACTAACGGCGGGATTATTGTTCTAGGCCTTAAAGAAAAGAGCGGAAAGTTTGAACTCGCAGGTGTTGAAGATGTGGATAAGGTTCTAACCGAATTATTCAATACAGCGAATTCCGGTAAGGTGAATATTAATTTGCTTGCTGATAGTAACTGCAAAAAGACTTCAATTGATGGCAAAAATATCATTGTTATCAATATTCCTCGGGCTTCTCGTAAAGAACGCCCGGTATATTTAAAAGGAAATCCCCTTGGTAATACCTACCGCCGCCTTCACGAATCAGATCAAAGGATGTCTGATGAGCAAGTGAAGAGAATGCTAGCGGAGCAACTTGAAGATGCTAGGGACAATAAAATATTACCTTACTTCGGAATGGACGACTTAGATCTGGAGACACTTCAAACCTACAGGCAGAATTATGCAAACCTAAACCCAGGTGCACCATGGAATGAGTTGGATAATGTCTCATTTTTACGGCGCATAGGTGCTTATAAGGTTAATAGAGAAACTGGTGAGCAAGGCCTTACTGCTGCAGGATTATTAATGTTTGGCAGGCACCCAGAGATCCAAGAAGAGTTTCCATTTTTCATGCTTGATTATCAGGAACGCCCTGAAGCCAAAACGGAAAGAAGATGGGTCGATCGAGTAACCTTAGATGGAACATGGTCCGGCAACTTGTATGACTTTTACAGAAAGGTTTACCGCAAGCTTATTTCTGACCTAAAGATACCTTTTGAGCTCAAAGAAGGGCTTAGACAAGAAGATACACCTGTACATCAAGCTCTGCGAGAAGCGTTAGCAAATGTACTGGTCCACGCTGATTTCTCCCAAAGAGCATCTGTTTTAGTAGTTAAGCGCCCTGATATGTTTGGTTTTAGAAACCCAGGATTAATGCGCATACCAATTGAAGCCGCTATCCACGGTGGGGAATCGGACTGTCGAAACAGAATACTTCATCAAATGTTCCGTTATGTAAATGTAGGGGAACAGGCAGGATCCGGGATACCAAAAATTCTCGCAGGATGGAAAAGTCAACATTGGAGATCCCCATTGATTCGAGAGGCATCTCAACCTTACGATCAAACCCTCCTAGAACTACGCATGTTAGACTTGTTTCCTGAAGGTATTGTCGACCTACTCTGTTCCGTCTATGAAGATGAATATACAAGCAGAACTCATATAGAACAGGTTGCTATGGCGGTAGCTTTCAGTGAAGGCTGCATAAACAATGCACGATTAGCTGAGTTAACTAACGAGCACACTGCAGATGTTTCTAAGTGCCTTCGAGCACTGACAGCAGCAGGCATTTTTGAAATAGATGGGATTGGAAGGGGTGCAACCTATCATTTAGCAGGATTATCAGCTCCAAGGCCTGAAGACGTTTTTGATACCCCCCCTACGCTACCAAATGGAATTTTATCCCTTAATAAGGGGAGCTCTCAGAATTGCGACGACAGCTCCCCGCTTAACGAAGCTAACTCCCCGCTTAACGACACAAACTCCCCTATTAATGAGCCAAGCTCCCTGATTAACAAGAATAAAGGGGAAGATAGAGATGAATTTGGCAGGATGATTAGCCCGTTACTAGATAAACCTGTTATTGATTCAATGAGCTACATTTCCTCTGAACTTCTTGAAAGGCTGAGAGAAATTGCCGACAAGCCTCGACACAAACAAAGAATAAAGCCAGATACAATGGAAAGTATTTTAGTACGGGTTCTAACTGGCCACTTCATGAGGCTAGACTGTTTAGCTGAGTTAATGAACCGAAAGCCCGATTCATTAAGAGATAACTACTTAAGTAGAATGGTGAAGGACGGTCGTCTTGAGATGGCCTTCCCCCAACAACCAAATGACCCCAGGCAAGCATATAGCTATCATGAAAAGAACTAAAAGAAGGCTGCTTATTATTTCAAAGGAATCACATTTCAAATCACCATAATGACGCTAGAAAATTGAGAAGTAGTTAAAAGGGAACATCCACATAGGACTGGATGTATGGACAGCAAGATTAAATTATCGTTTAGGAAGGAACCGAAATGAATAAAGAATGCCCATTATGCCATTACGTTAGAACGGAAGCAGATACTGCACCAGAATGGCAGTGCCCTGGTTGTGAACGAGCATATAGTAAAATGGGGAAAGCCATTACCCCGGGCAGTCAGAATGAACAGGCAACACCTGACATACTCGTTCAGGCCCAATCAGAAGAACATATTAACAATGATCCTAATACTACCAACAGTCAGAAAAGCAATTCTTATGTTGTAAAGGAAGGGTATTTTTCTCAAGAAAAATTAGGCCACATAGCATTTGTACTTGCTGTCCTTGCAACAGTAGGGGTTTTCCTCACACAACAAGCTATGGAAGTCATCAAAGAAAAGCGGAAAGAAAACATTGTTGAAATACGAAAGGAAGTCAATCAGTTAAGCAACCTTACAAACAAATGGCTGTTGGACTCTACAAGAGCACAATATTCAAGCAAATACACACTTAGCTCTATTGTCAGAAACACCTCAATAGCGGGAACGGCATTATTAGAAACCAAACCTAGTTCAAAATGCGTTCAAAAAGCACATAAAGAAATCAAAAGAGCCGTGATAGATGGAAATGTTATCATAGCCGATTTACTACTAAACCCTGAAAGCGCCTCCAACAAAAGCGGCCTCAGGTCAGCTAATCAAAAAGCCAGATTAGCTCTGCGCAAACTGCTTCAATGCAGCAATAGTTCCAAATAAAACAGATATAGTTAGAGTGATTTATCTTTCATAATTGCCGCACCAAGAATCATAAAAGACCCAACTAACAAGACAGCCCATCCCCACTGAAGTTGGATAGAATCAATAGCGACATCAGCTAAACCCCGAAAGGGATTCCCAGCAAGCTCCGTATTGAGATCTCGCTTTGCATCAGCAATTTTAGATTGGAAGTTAAAAAAGGTAACTCCTAGGATAATCAAGCAACCGAAGCTGGTCAGCCAAAGCCAACTAAACTTTTTAGCCATTACTGCTATGAATGACAACGAGGCTAAAATAACAATGAATACCCCATCCCCTTTACCATTATTAAAAAAGTTCATATCCCCAACCACTGGCACCTTCACTATTGGAGCGAACACGCCTATAAACAGAGCAATACAACCTATTAAGCCAATAACTTGCCTAGCAGACATACCAAAATCCCTTTTATTGTTAGATCGTCACCTTAATTATCTAAAAGCCTATCACAGATAAAAGCATAAAATTTGATAGTTTTAGTTGCGCATTCAACTGTGCCATCAAACCAGATCTCATGAGAGGTTTTATAAAAAATCCTATTAAACCGTGAAAGCCCCCATTTCAGACATTTTATGGCTTTTTATGTCATTTATTTATATTTACCAAAAATTAAGCAAAAGACATGTGGTAACCCCACATCAACAGATGGATGTACATAGTATAGAAAACACAAAAGACGGTTCAGCTGACGGTTTGCTTAAAACACAAAACCAATAAAAGTCTTTACAAGCATATAGTTACTATAAAAAAGTGGCGCGCCTGGAGGGATTCGAACCCCCGACCAACAGGATCGGAACCTGCTACTCTATCCAGCTGAGCTACAGGCGCACTCTAAGAAGTGTTTGCGGGGGCGTATTCTACCGATGCCATCTGGTTTCGCCAAGCTTTATTAAAAACTCAAGCAGCACCGGTGGCTGGTTCATCAAATGGGTATAGGGTTTTAAGTTCTTCTTCGATGTTTCCTTGCAATAATACTTCCCATTTATCCAAATCCTCTATGTAAGACAGGAAGGTATGACAGGTGTTACATCTGTATATTTTTTGATTGGGGATTTTACTTAAGAGGAATAGGTTTGAATCATCGCCCGATTCTATAGCTTGTTCCAAGCAAGCACAGCGGCTATTCATTCCGTTGCTAGACATGTTAACTCCATCGCGCCTGTAGTTTTTAATTATTATTTTTATGTAGACCTTAGTCTTAGAATAGTTTTAATTCCTATTCCACTAAAAATCCAACTTTTTGTTAATTTTTTATGCAATTTTTTGATATCAGGGCTTATTTCACCTTTTTAGTGCATAAAATTAACAGATATCTTACTTCTACTGACCAAAGCCCCATTTCAGTTGTGTTTATTTATCGCTATAATTCGCAGCCGGTGAATCTTTGAGCAGCCGTGTCTGAATCTCCGCCCCTGAGCACCTCTTAAGGCCGGGCATCCTGACAGGCCACGCTGCCCATATTTAAATTTTATGGTTGATTGAGAGGTCGTTATTGTGAAAAAAATCACTTCGGCACTGGTTGCTCTGGGTATGGGTATTGCGCTGAGCGCATCTGTTCAGGCAAACACTAGCGATGAAGCTGTAGTTGAGCGAATCAAAGCAGTTGGTTCTGTTTGTATCGAAGGCGATGACAGCTGTGGTGGCGCTGCACCTGTAGCTGCTGCTGGCGGTGCTGCTCGTTCTGGCGAAGAAGTTTACAACACTAAGTGTGCTGCTTGTCACGCTACTGGCGCTGCTGGCGCTCCTAAATACGGTACTCCTGAATGGGCTGACCGTGGTACTAAAGGCATCGACACATTGCTGTCTAACGCAATCAACGGTATCGGCGGCATGCCACCACGTGGTCTGTGTGCAGATTGCTCCGATGATGAGCTGAAAGCTTCTATCGAGCACATGCTGGCTGGTTCTAAGTAAGCTTTTTTTGATTTGAAAAAGGCCGCTGAATGCGGCCTTTTTATTCAGTCAAATAAACTCTTAAGTCCATCCAGAGTTGCTTTACCCTTTTTCTGATTTAACACCTGGCATTTCTCTCCTGCACCCTCTATCTCCAAATCTTCATCCGGTAGTTCATCAAGAAAACGACTAGGCATACAGTCCACCAGTTCTCCGTACTGTTTCCTCTGTTTTGCCAGAGTGATGGTTAAACAACGTTTTGCACGGGTAATGCCTACATAAGCTAGGCGGCGCTCTTCTTCGATATTATCCGTTTCAATGCTGTTCCGATGCGGCAGCAGTTCTTCTTCCATACCCATCAGATACACCTGAGGGAACTCCAGCCCCTTAGAAGCGTGCAGCGTCATTAACTGAACTCTGTTGGAGTCATCTTCTTCCTCTTGTTGGTCCAGCATATCAAGCAGTATCAAACGGTTAATCGCTTCTTGAATGCCTGCATCCGGGTCATCCTCTTGCAAGCGCTCTAGGGTCGACTTTAATGAATCAATCAGAAACCAGACATTTTGCATACGCTTTTCAGCCATGGTTTCACTGGTGCTGTTTTGAGTAATCCAGCCCTCATAATCGATATCACGGATCATTTCATTGATTGCTGCAATAGGGTCATCGGCATGACACTGGCGGTAGATATGCTGCATCCAGTTACAAAAACGACGTAAGCGTTCTACCGCATTTGTAGGCATCACCTGCTCCAGCCCCATCTCGTCACAGGCAGCAAACATACTGACCTGCCTTTCACCTGAGTAGGTACCGAGTTTTTGGAGTGTACTTGGACCTATTTCACGGCGCGGCAGATTGATGATTCGTAAGAAAGCATTGTCATCATCCGGATTTACCAGCACCTTGAGATAACTCATAAGATCTTTAATCTCTGTACGAGCAAAGAACGAGGTGCCACCACTGAGTTTGTATGGCACCTGATACTGCTGCAGTTTCACTTCCAGTAGTCGGGATTGGAAGTTACCACGGTAGAGAATGGCCATATCTTTGAAAGGCACGCCACTACGCAGGTGAAGATCGGTGATTTCCATCGCAATGCGTTCACACTCATGATCTTCGTTTTTGGTGTGAATAACCCGAATTGGATCTCCCAAACCCATTTCACTCCATAAGGTCTTCTCATAGACGTGAGGATTATTGGCAATCAGAGTATTGGCTGCACGCAGAATTCGGCTGGTAGAGCGATAGTTCTGCTCCAGTTTCACCACTTTGAGGCTGGGGTAGTCCTTTTCCAGCTGCACCAAGTTTTCCGGACGTGCACCTCGCCAGGCATAGATCGACTGATCATCATCACCTACAACTGTGAGTGCTCCGCGTACCCCCACTAGCTGCTTAACCAGCTTGTACTGTGAAAGGTTGGTATCCTGATACTCATCCACCAGCAGATATCTGAGTTTATTCTGCCAACGTTCCAGAATCTGAGGTTGCTGAGAAAAGAGCCTAACCGGGATCAGGATCAGATCATCAAAAT
>JASBRM010000157.1 GCA_030149405.1 Neptuniibacter sp.
ATAACACCGCGTTTATAAGCCAAATGGCACATATGCACGCAAACAGCAGAGGGTGATATGCCTTACAGACACACGGGATTGGAAGCAAATAAGGCGCAAATTGCTGTTGCTGTAGATGCCGGTGAATCTATAACGGATTTGGGTAAGCGCTTTGGTGTGGGTTACCCAGCGATGAAGAACTTTATTGATAAGCATGGCTTGGAGCGCAAAGGGGTTTCGCACCCTGCGGTGTCTGGAATGCGTGAAACTCTGTTGTATAAGCTGCGGCAATGCAAAGACGATAAGAAAGAGAATTACATCGTTAGATGCCCGGGCCACCAGCATAAGGTGTATATCGATATTGCGGATTATATAGCGCTATGGGAAAAAGCTAATCAGGTTGGGAGTGTTGAAGATGGACAGAGCGTTAATCATTCGCAAACCTTACATAGATCTTATCCTGGATAATGGTAAACAGTGGGAAATGCGCAGCAAGCGCACCACCATCACTGGCCGTATCGGTTTGATTGAAGCAGGTAGCGGCTTAATTGTGGGTGAGGTGACATTAATCGGCTGCGGGTTTGCGCTCTCCCCTGAACAGGCAGAACGCACTCAAGATCTACATCAGGTTGAAGACCTAAGCCTTTTGGAAAAATGGTGCATTCCGTGGTGGCTTGAAAACCCAGTGAGATATAAAACGCCTAAGCCTTATGATCACCCCAAAGGGGCGGTTACTTGGGTTAGGGTGTAAGATGGTAATTAAAGGGAGGGGTTATGAAGGCTGAATTAGAAAAGATGGGTTTTATTGTGGGGGCTAAGGTCAGGCAATATCACAGTGTTACTCAGTATACTGATGCGGTGATTTTCTGCGTACACGACAACGGCGCTCTTGATGTTGAGATTGATGGTAAAAAGTTTGGGTGGACTGCTGACAGGTGTGTGCCTGTGCGTGTATTAGAAGCTAATACAGCAAAGATTATAGATGAGGTTATCAACGGCACTTCTGATTTAGAGCCGAAAGGATTAATTCCGGTTGATTGATTATTAGAGTATGGAGAGGGGAATGGAAATTTTACTGTGGATTTTAGTCTGCCTGTTCGTTAATGCAGTTATTGGGGCGATGGTATGCGCTTCGTTAGATACAGAAGATCAGGTTGTTTATAACTGGTATAAACAAGATCCAACGGGAGGCATCGCCGCTGTTTTAATACTTGAGCTTTGGCCGGTCATGGCTGTTTTAATGTGGCGTTATCGACAGAGATTGAAGCAAGAGTCTCAAGAGGGTTCTTAATGGTGAGGCCTGTTTTTTTATCCAGCCTGTATAAATATACAAAAATGTGTTGATTTACCAACGCAAAAAGACTACTCTGATTTGTAAGTTGGGAAAGTTGCCTAAAGTCGATTAGATTAAGGTGCTTTCCCTTCTTTGTTTCTGAGCCTCGATTCTCTTACTGGAGAGTGCGGGGCTTTTTTATTGGGTTTATCAGTGGGCGTTCTCGCTCCTTCCTTGCGCAACCCCTTCGCGCACTTGTCCCGATAGAGTGCGCCCTCTAATAAATCTTTTGGCTTCTTATGAAATATATCGTTATCCACTGTGCTGACACGCCTAATGATCGTGAAGTAACAGCGCGAGAGGTCCATGGCTGGCATCTTTCTAATGGGTGGAACGGTATAGGCTACCACTACTTTATTCGCCGCTCTGGTCAGTTAGAGAACGGCAGGCCTGAATACTGGATGGGCTCACACGTTCGTAAAAAGAACAACGGCTCTATAGGTATTTGCCTGGCGGGCCGTGATGAGTTCACAGAAAAACAGAGCTTGACGCTTCAGGGGGTGATTAACCAGTTACTGGATCGCTACCCCAATGCAGAGGTTGTTGGACACTGTGACTTAGATAGCCGGAAGACTTGCCCTAATTTTGACGTTAAAGCGTGGTGGGAGTCGGTTAAATGAGTAATTTGGTTGATACACAACCAATGTTAGCGCAGAAGTTAGCATCAGGTGCCACGTATGTCACAGGAGGTGGCTTAGTGATAGGCGATGTAATGAACTATCTAGGTGATAATTCTGGCGCGTTTGGTGTGATTCTCGGTGCGTTGACCTTCCTTACAAATTGGTATTACCAACATAAACGGGACCGTGAAGGATGACTGGTAAGCGAAAGTTATATGCAGCTTCAGTTTTGCTTCTACTCGTTAGTGCGTTGCTGGTGGGCGGCAAGATTGATGGTGATCAGTACGTTCAGATTATTGAATGGCTAATGATCGCGTTTGCAGGTGCAAATAGTGCTGAACACCTATCTAAAGGTTTTAAGCGTGAATAAGTGGATTGTGGTTGTTCTGGTGTTTGCGGTTCTGGCTGGTGGGCTTTACTGGCAGACGGAATCTAAAGGCAAGTTAAAAGCCCAGAATGATCAGCTGGTAATGTCAGTCGAAGAGCTTGTTAAAGCGGCGGCTGAAGATAAAGCCAGAGCAGAGAAGCATAATAAACGACGAGCTGAAACGGCGGAATATAACCAAGAATTGGAGAAAGAAACCAATGAGTTACGCCGAAAGCTTAAAGCCTTATCTGATTGCGATTCTAACCCTTTTAGTAATGAGTTTATTAACTGGGTGCGGGAATACCGTAGTCAAAACTGAATACGTTAGGGAGCAGATCCCGCAAGAGTATTTGGTTTCAGTCACACCCCCAACGATTACCGCTACCCGTGCGGATTATGTGACCGAATGCGAAGCGCTGGTTAAGAAGTTTAACCGCCGCTTACAGGACCTTAAACACTGGTCTGAGCAATGAAACAGTTTATCTCCCTTTTTGGTTTGCAGTTTAAGCAGGTTTTGATCGCGCTTGATCAGTTCTTGGGGGCGCTATTCGGGTTGATTCTGTTTCCGCTTACCCGTGCGGTATTTTGGGCTGACGAAACAATTTCTAGTTGGGCTTACAGGGCTTGGCGGGATGGTAAGTGGTACGGGTTCCTGAACCACATAATCAATCTTTTATTCTTTTGGCAGGCGGATATCGGTCAATGGTACTGGTATGGGCGGCACTGCAAAGATGCATACATTTCTGAACAAATCGGCAGGCAGCAAACGCCAGAGCTGAGAAATAATCGAGGTTTATAGTTATGGCTTTAAATGAAGCGGCTTTAAATATTGCGGCTGATGCGGTGGCAGGTGCTATTGGCTTCCTATCTCTTCATTCTGCTGATCCGGGGGCGACAGGGTTAAATGAGCTATCGGGTGGATCACCTGCTTATTCTCGTAAAGCGGGCACTTGGAATACCGCCACTGGTGGCAATGCAGACAGCTCCAACACTCCTGAATTTGATATTCCTGCAGGTGAAACGGTAGCTTATGTTGGTTTTTGGTCTTTACAGAATGGTGGGACCTTTTATGGTAGCGCTGCAGTTACCTCTGAAACGTTTGCGGCCCAGGGTACTTATACGTTGAATGACGCGGATATCACGATTTCTTAATCGGTAAAGATCATGAGTAAAGCGCTATACAAACGCATTGTTGATGCCATTCCAGACGCAGAGAAAAGTTCGGCTCTGGCTGAGCTTGCGATTGCTCGCCCGGTTAAGAATGAAGAGGGTAAAACGGTTGATGGGATTTTTGTTGATCTCTCTTCTGTTGAGGCTGCGTTTAATGCCATTAAGGATAATGAAACCGTCATCAGCAAAGGTGAATACAAAGCTGATTATGTGGCGATTGCTGGCGCTGCTGGCCAAGCGGTGGCAGATGCTCTTTATGATGCGGTTGAGCATTTAAAAACAGAGGCGTTGATTCGCCCTTGGGTATCTAAGGCGCTTGAGGGTGAGGGGTTAAATATTAATGACCAGGGCACTTTGGCGCAGTTAGAAGCGATGGCAGGCGATCCGCTTAATTTATTAACGGCTGAGCAGCTAGAGAAGATTAAAGCGGTTGGTTCTGATGTGGTTAAAGACTTCCCCGGTTTAAAGCTTGGGCATGTTCAGAATGCTTTGCAGGCGCTGTATAGAGGTGAGATCTAATGGCGATTGGTACTGATGCTGCAATTGAGTATTTTGGCACTCAAGATGCTTTGGATAATACATCGGGCGCGGTGGCGGATGGTGCGTTTTCAGTTGCGAGTGATTTATTAACCTGGACGAACGATGATGATGCTCGTTATGCGAGTGTCGTGCTTGAGTGTAATTTCGCTACGGCGCCGGATGCGAACAGCAGTGTCTCTTTGTTTTTGCAGGCGCTTGATGTTCAGGGCTTGAATGATGCGCCGGTGCCTGATTCTAATTTTAAGCACATCTTTGTTGAGGTGTTCCCGCTTAATGATGTAACGGGTGCCCAGTTTATTCCTATCGAAATTGCTTTGCCTAATGTGGGTGCTGGTCAGGTTTGGCAGCCATTTATTCAGAATAACGGCGGGCAGTCTATGAGTGCTGGGTGGGATATCCATATCACTCCTAAAGCGATTGGGCCGCACGCATAAGAGGATAACATGGGTTATTTTCTGGACCTTCCTAAACATTATGGCCCAGGGTTTAACCGTGTAGGCGCTAAGCCAAAAGGCCGGTTGGAAATTGACTGGTCGAACCCGTTAACGCGGGGCTTGAAGCTTTGTTTTGTCGATAAGTATGAGTTAGTTAATGGAACGGTTGGCGTTCCTGTTGCTTCTAACTCTGCTGAAGGCGCTACCCTGGATGGTAAGTGCTTAGAATCCAACTCAACCACTGATGGCGGTTGGGCGTTTCGTGATTGTGGTATTAAAGATGCGCTTCACGGGGTTACTGAAGCTTCGATTCTATCTTTTACAGCGATAGATGATTATGACGCTTGGGGTGCGCTTGCGATTACCCCTGCCAACCTTACTACGTGGGCATCGCCTTATCAGTCTCTTGGGTTTATTCGAGATGGTTCTGCGAGTTCTGCCAGGTTGCATTGGGCTTATTCATCTAGCTCATCTCTCAATAGAGATTCTTCGGCGGGCTTTCTAATCCCTGATGGGGTGCCGCGTGTTTATGCGGTTGGCAAGAGTTCTGGTTCTGTAACGTTCTATAGAGATGGGGAGCAATATAGCTCTCATTCTGGAATAAGCAACGGCCTGCACATTCACCACGATAATGTGTATGTGTTTAGCCGGAATGATGCTGCGACTGGCGAGGGTGTTAACGGTAGAAACTGGATTACCCTTTATTGGGATAGAAAGCTTTCTGCAGAGGAGCAGCGCCGTTTAGCTGAGAATGTTTATCAGATTCTCAAGGTTAAGCAGGATGCTTATTTTGTTTCTACTGACGCGGGTGTTTCCGGCTCTGTTTCTGTAACGGCTTCATCTTCTGTTAGCACCGCTGGTGAAAAGGTTGCTGAGGGCTCGGTTGCTGTTTCTGCTTCTTCTGGGGTTAGTGGTAACGGCCAGATAGCAGTTGGTGGTTCGGTATCCGTATCTGCATCAAGTTCTGTTGCTGCTGATGGTAATAAGGCTACGGCGGGCAGTGCATCAGTAGCGCATACTGGCACTGTATCGGTATCTGGTGAGAAATCAGTTCCGGGTGCGCTTGCAATCAGTGCTGCCAGTGCGGTTGGTGCATCTGGCAGTAAGATGGCATCGGGTGCTGTTGATGTAGCGGCTACATCTGCAGTAACCGTAAGCGGCTCAAAGCCTTCTGATGGTGTAGTTAGTGTAACCGCCAGTTCCAGTGTCTCTGCTTCTGGATCGAAACAGGGGGCTGGTTCTGTATCGGTTGCGGCAAGTTCTGAGGTTGCTGTTACCGGTAACAAGGTTGCGGCGGGTAGTGTTTCTGTCTCCCATAGCTTCAGTGTTACGGCTTCAGGCTCTGTTCAATCTGAAAACACAGTAAGTGTTAGTGCTGCATCAAGCGTTAGTGCGAGTGGCTCTAAGGTTGCAGGCGGTTCTGTATCAGTGCCTGCATCTGCTGTTACCAGTGTATTGGGTAAGAAGGTTGCTGAGGGATCGGTATCTGTATCTGCTGTATCCAGCGTAAACACGATATCAGCGAGCGCTGTAGAGTTTGGTGCTGATCTGGAGATTACCAGCTTAACCAAACCGTTTGCTATCGAGTCACTAACTCAACACTACTCAATAGAATCAAAGACCAAACACTTTTCTATTCAATCTGTAGGTAATGCCTGATGAGTTCTAATGAAATTATTTATAAGTCAGCATCAGGCATCTACGAAAACACGGCAGAAATCCAAGTAACGCTCGAAGGTAACGCGCAACCTCTGCTTAATGTATCGCGCATTACTTGCAAACTTACCAATGGAGAGCTGATTGATTCGGATATCTCCCCATCTGCTATAACCTGGACAGATGAAGGTGTAATCACATTCGACTTTGCAGAGCATAGCTTTACAGCTACACCAACAGGAAGACAGCAAGCAATGGTTGTGGCTTATGATCCAGCCCATACAGATGGGCAGGTGATCACCCACAGTAAGGGCGAAGAGAACCGCTTAGCCTTCAGCTTTGTTAACTCTCTTTAAGTATGCCATCCAGAACACCAAGAGCCTGCAGGAAGTCGGGCTGCCCTGGCACCACTACGGCAAAGCATGGTTACTGTGACCAGCATGCAGATTTAGCAAAGGCTTGGAACACTGGCCGTGCTGGAAGAGGTCGAGGCGGTAGGCCTTGGCGAAGGATAAGAGAACGCATAGCAAAGCGGGCTAAAGGATTGTGTGAACAGTGCCAGAAAGAGGGAAGGATTCGATCTGGCTCTATCTGTGACCACATCATACCAGAGGCCGAAGGAGGCCTCACAACAGACGACAACCTTCAATGGTTATGCCGTGAGTGTTCAGATAAGAAAACACAGCAGGAAAGCCAGAGAGCCCGGCAGCGTAACAACACACAGGGGTAGGGGGGGGTAAAATCTCTACAACCTTTCATGCCGGACACCGCCGCCTCATGTTTTCTCACACGACCGCAGGTTAGAAACTTTTTTTTGGAGGCGTTATGCCAGGACCACCGCCAAAGCCGACCGCTTTGAAAGTGGTAACCGGCAACGCAGGGAAAAGGCCTCTGAATAAGCAGGAGCCAAAACCAAAACAAGCCAAGCCTAAGTGCCCTGCGCACCTTTCACCAAAAGCTAAAACAGCATTCAAAAACGTCTGCCAGATACTGGAAGGCATGGGCGTATTAACAATTGCTGATGGTATGGCAATTGAATTGCTTTGCGATGCCTATGCTGAGTGGCGCGATTTAGACACCCTCATCAAGAAAGAAGGTCGGACCTATAAAACCATTTCCACATCTGGGGATGAGATTATTAAAGGCCACCCAGCAGTGGCTATGCGTTCTGATGCCTGGAAACGTATTAAATCGATGATGGTTGAATTCGGTTTAACAGCTGCAAGCCGTACCAAAGTCAATGCTGAAAAGCCTGAAGAAGTTGATCCACTAGACGAGTACATGGACCGCAGAAAAAGAAAATGAGTGCAGGCGTCAAAGAAGGTCACCAGTATGCTTTAGATGTGGTGGCTGGGGAAATTGTGGCCTGCAAGTGGATCATCCTGGCCTGTAAGCGCTACCTAAGCGACTTAGAACGCGATGATATCTACTTTGATGTTGAAGACTCTCAGCACCACTTAGATTTCTACCCCAGCTTTTGTACTCACGTTAAAGGCAAGCTGGCAGGAAAGCCGATAGAGTTAGAACCTTGGCAAGCCTTCGGCCTGATGAATATCTTTGGCTGGAAAACCCCTGATGGGTTGCGCCGGTTTAGAACAGCTTATGAAGAAGTAGCACGTAAAAACGCCAAATCAACAAAGCTCTCTGGCGTTGGTCTTTACATGCTGGGCTTTGATAACGAGGGTGGCGCTGAAGTCTATAGCGCTGCAACCACTCGTGACCAGGCAAAGATCGTTTTCCAAGATGCCAAAGTGATGGGTGAAAGATCCCCTCATTTAAAAAGAGCATTTGGTTTTCATCAGCACAACATACACCACCTTAAAACCGCCTCTAAGTTTGAGCCACTTTCCTCTGATGCTGGAACGCTCGATGGTAAAAACGTTCATTGCGGTTTGATTGATGAAGTACACGCACACAAAACCCGTGATGTTTGGGATGTAGTAGAAACGGCAACCGGTGCCCGTGAGCAACCGTTGATGTATGCCATTACGACTGCTGGCACAAATAAACAAGGCATCTGCTATGAGTTGCGGGAATACCTTTGCAAAATCCTTGAAGGCGTTGTTCAGGACGACACCTTCTTCGGCCTGATCTACACCTTAGATGAAGATGATGATTGGCGAGATGAAAGCGTCTGGATAAAAGCAAACCCAAATCTAGGTATTTCTAAGAAATGGGATGATATGCGTCGCTTAGCGAGAAAAGCTAAGGAGATGCCATCAGCACTAAATAACTTTCTTACCAAACACCTAAACGTATGGGTTAACGCTGCAGTTTCATGGATGAATATGCAGAAGTGGGAAAGAGCCCCCAAGCCAGAATCTGAAGAAGTACTTCAGCAGCTACCATGCTTCATCGGAATGGACCTGGCGAACAAGCTTGATATCGCTGCAGTAGTGATAGTGGTTCCGGACTCAGAAGGGCATTTACACGTTAAATGTAAATTCTACCTTCCAGAAGAACAGATACACGTTAAAGCCAGATCCATCGGCAACATGTACCAATCATGGGCTGATGACGGCTATATCACCCTCACAGACGGCAACATCATCGATCACGAATACATAGAAGATGATGTTCGCGAAATCCTTAGTGAGTGGGATGTAAAAGAAATCGGCTTTGACCCCTGGGGATCAACCCAGCTTTCGATCCGCTTATCAGAAGACGGCGCCCCCATGGTTGAAGTAGGCCAGACCGTTAAAAACCTTTCAGAAGCTATGAAAGAAGTAGAAGCCCTGGTACATGCTGGAAAGCTTCATCACGGCGACAACCCGGTACTCAACTGGATGGCCTCAAACGTAACCGCCAAAGAAGATAAGAATGAAAACGTGTTCCCGAATAAGGAGCACAAAGACAACAAGATAGACGGCATGGTAGCCATGTTTATGGCGGTAAGCCGTTATCTCTGCCACGGCGATGGGCCGCAACCCTCAATCTACGATACCTCGGACGTAACATGTTAATTTCAATTATCACATTCCTGGTGGGCCTTATTGGCGTAGCACTGGTATCAGTTGGGGCGTGGTTGATCTATCAGCCTGCAGGTTTAATTGTTTGTGGTGTGCTGCTTCTATTCTGGTCCTTCTTAATGTCTCGCGCCTTAGCGGGCCCGGCTCAAGGGGGTAATTAATGTTTACCCCAATGATGTTTAAAGGCAAAAGCGCTATTCAAAGCAATTCTGATTTCTCGCAGTGGATTAGCTCCGTTTCTGGCGGCAAGTCAAAAGCGGGAATTAATGTAAACACTGAGACGGCTTTAGCATTATCAGCAGTGAGAGCGTGCGTAACTCTGATTGCTGAGTCGGTTGCTCAGTTACCATGCGAGCTCTACGAAAGAGACGAAGAGAACGGCAGGAAAAAAGCGATAGACCATCCGCTATACGATGTAATCCGCTATCAGCCAAACCGAAAAGATACCGCTTTTGAATACTATGAGCAGGTACAGGGATCATGTGGTTTAGAGGGGAATAACTACTCATTAATTGAGAGAGATTCAAAAGGATATGTAACCGAACTTATCCCGGTAAACCCGAAAAAAGTTACTGTTCTTAAAGGCCCAGACCTAATGCCGTACTACGACATTCAGGGTATTGATGGCCTTTTACCCATGCGCATGGTTCACCACACTAAAGCATTTTCTTTAGACGGTTATGTTGGAGTTTCGCCGCTGCAAACCAACGCAGATGTAATTGGTTTAAGCCTGGCCACAGAGGAACATGCTTCAGCTGTGTTTAGTCGCGGTACCACTATGAGCGGCGTGATTGAAAGACCTATAGATGCAAAACCGATTGACTCACAAGAAAAGTTAGACCGCCTGTTAAGCAAATTTACAGATCGCCATAGCGGGCTAGGCAACGCCTTTTCTGTTGCAATGCTTCAGGAAGGTATGAGCTACAAACAACTTTCAATGGATAACGAGAAAGCCCAGCTCATTGCCAGCCGTCAATTTGGTGTAACTGAAGTTTGCCGCCTCTACAAAGTGCCTTTGCACATGGTTCAGCATGTAGAGAAAACATCATCCTGGGGTAGTGGTATCGAACAGCTATCTCTGGCCTTCGTGATTTATACATTGCTCCCATGGCTGAAACGCCATGAAGCAGCAATGACCCGCGATCTACTCCTGAAAGATGAGCGCAAGAAGTACTACATCGAATTCAATATTTCGAGCTTATTGCGTGGTGATCAGAAATCCAGATATGAGGCCTACGCGCTCGGTCGCCAGTGGGGTTGGTTGTCAGTAAATGATATTCGACGCATGGAAAATATGCCGCCAATCGCTGGTGGCGATAAGTATCTAACGCCATTAAACATGACGGATTCCCAGCTTCAGCAAACGCTAGAAGCAACCCCAGAGCAACTTAAAGAAATTGAGGCAATACTATGCAAGGTGTAATCAATTATCCCCATGTAGCAAGCATGGCGTTTAATACGCCTTTGTATGCTACGCCTGAACTGATTGCGAGCGTTAAATCAGTTCTTATCCCTCGACTCACAGGGAAACATCTTGACCAGGAACTGGTAAGCACAAGCACTCCATCAGAGCCTTTGATGATGGGTGGAGACGCCGGCTCAGCTCAACCAATGAGCAAAGGCGGGAATATTGCAGTTATTAATATCCATGGCGTTCTGGTTTCGCGCAGAGGGGTAATTGATCAAGCGTGCACAGAATTGATCAGCTACGAACTTCTGAGAAGCCAAATTACAGCCGCGTTAAATCATGAGTCAGTCGAAGAGATTGTTCTTGATTTCCACTCAGGTGGGGGCATGGCTATGGGTTGTAAAGAATTGGCAGATTTTATTCATGCAGCCACAGAGCAAAAGCCCATCACAGCAATCATCAATTTTGCAGCGTATTCTGCTGCTTACTTCTTAGCTTCTGCCTGCTCCAAGATTATTTGCAGCCCAACAGCCGGTGTGGGCTCCATCGGTGTGATTCTGGAAACATTCGAGGTTAGCAAATGGGAAGAAGAAGTAGGTATCACCTACAACACCTTCTACCGAGGCTCTCATAAAAATGACATGAGTGTTCACGAAGAAATAACCGAACAAGCTAAAGCGGAGATAGATAGAAAGCTTGATAAAGCCTATGCCATCTTCACTCAGTCTGTCGCATCCTATCGAGGTCTGGACCTTAAAGCAGTAGTCGGCACAGAAGCCCGGTTATACGATCCAGAAGAAGCCCTTTCGCTCGGGTTGGTAGATGAAATTAAACCGGCACAAGAAGCGGTTAATGAAATTGCCGCGTCATACGCCCAACAAGAAAAACAAACCTCTATCGGTCTACGAGCAGCAGCGATCAATATCGAATCCCAGCTTTAGCCCTGCGGCGGAGCTGAAAACCCGAAACGTCTCAAATGAGGCGTTTTTTTATGCCTAAACCATCCTAAAAAGGTAAAACACAATGAGTAAAGTTGAAGAACTCCGCCGCGAGCGAGCTGATGTAAACGATCAGATTCAAGTGCTCGCACAAGCCGAAGCTAACGGTGAACTGAATGCAGAACAAGT
Source organism: Neptuniibacter sp. (assembly GCA_030149405.1). Classification (GTDB taxonomy): domain Bacteria; phylum Pseudomonadota; class Gammaproteobacteria; order Pseudomonadales; family Balneatricaceae; genus Neptuniibacter. The sequence goes on from JASBRM010000157.1 coordinate 11,604, forward strand.
TTCTGAATTCGAACAGCTGTCCGCTAAATTCGACCAACTAACAGCGCAAATCACTCGCATGGAAAAAGCAGAGCAAATGGCCGCAGCAGCTGCGCAGCCTGTATCTGCACATACTGGTGGTCAAACTCCAGCAATCCATGTGAAGAAAGAAGCTGAGCAGTACAAAGGCTCAACGTTTGCACGTACAGCAATGTCCATTGCAGCTGCAAAAGGTAACCTGGCAGATGCTGCCAAATTCGCTAAGGATGAAATTGGCGATTCTGGTGTGGCTATGGCAATTGAAACATCAGGCGGTAGCGCGGGTTCTTTGATCCCTCAGAACACCTACAACGAAGTAATTGAGCTACTACGCCCTAAAACGATTGTCCGTGCTCTGGGTGCTCAATCAGTACCGCTGTCAAATGGTAATTTAAGTATTCCACGTATGTCTGGCGGTGCTACAGCGGGCTATGTTGGTGAGGGTAACGACACTCTGGCAACGGGTGGCAGTACAGACGATATTCAGCTGTCTGCAAAAACCATGGTTACCTTGGTTCCAATTTCTAACCAACTGATCGGGCGTGCCGGCTTCCAGGTTGAACAGATCTTCCTGCAAGACATGATTGCAGCGATGGCTGTTCGTGAAGATAAAGCCTTCCTTCGTGATGACGGTACAGGCAACACACCAACCGGTTTTAAATCTATTGCTGAAGGCGCTTCGCAAACTGAAGCGTGGTCAGGAACTGCTGATCTGGCAACTATTGATGCTTATCTTGATAGCTTGATTCTGAAACTAATGGAAGCGGATAGTCTGCTGGTTCGCCCAGGCTGGGGTCTATCTCCACGTTCCTACATGAAACTATTCGGTCTTCGTGATGGTAACGGTAACAAAGTCTATCCAGAAATGGCTCAAGGCATGCTGAAAGGCTTCCCTGTTCGCCACACAACTACAGTGCCTGTAAACCTGGGCGCGGGTTCTGACTCTGAGATTTACTTCGCAGATTGGAACGATGTTGTGATTGGTGAAGATGGCGTTATGTCTGTCGATTTCTCAAGCGAAGCCGCATACAAAGACGCAACCGACACAATGGTTTCAGCGTTCTCCCGGAACCAGTCTTTGATTCGTGTTGTGAATGAGCACGATGTAGGTTTCCGCCACCCTGAAGGCTTGGTTCTGGGTACTGGCGTTACTTGGTAAGCCATCCCTGAATAGGGCGGTTAAACCCGCCCTTTATTTCTCTAAACGAATAACTGGAGTTATCCATCATGGCTACTCAAAAGAAAGCAGAAAAAAAAGTTCAGGTTGAATTTATCAAGCCTTGGAACCGCTACGTTCGTAAAGATGTAGCAGCATTTGACCCAGAAACAGCAAAAAAACTGAAAGATCAAAAGTTTGCTGTAGAGCCGGGCAAAGCACCAAAAACAGAATCTGAAGATTCAGTAGCATAACCCTCACTTAAGGGCATTCCATGAGTGCCTTTCGTTGAGGATTAACGGAGCAAACCATGCTGTTTAGTACAAAGACAGGGCCAGCGATGGAGCCCGTATCACTGCAAGAAGCCCTGGAGCATTTGCGGTGGGAGTTCGATACAGAGCATGACCTGATCGAGCGCCTGATTAAATCGGCTACCGAGTATGTAGAGAACTACACTCAACGCCTGATTATTCAGCGCACCATAACAGGTTATGCAGACGGCTTTGAAAACTGCATGGAGCTTAAGCCAGATCTGGTATCTGTCGCATCCATTAAATACCAGGACACAACCGACACCCAGCAAACGCTGGATTCCAGCGTATACAAAGTAAACCCCCACAAGCTGGTGGGTGAGCTCAAGTTAAAGAGTGGCCAAAGCTGGCCTAGTACATTTGATGATGATCTGGTTGTAGAAGTTGAATTCACCGCAGGCATGGCAGAAAGCAACGAAGACGCTCCCCACGATATCAAAGCCGCCATCTTGCTAATGGTAGGCACATTGTTTGAGAACCGGGAAAGCATCGTCGTTGGCGTAAGTTCAAGCGATATGCCGCTTACTGTCAAGATGCTACTCGACCCTTACCGAATCCCAGTAATAGGTTAACCCCATGAGAGCTGGCCGACTTAATACACGGATTACCATTAAATCACCCTTAAACACCAAAGACTCTAAAGGTCGGGTTATTGAAGGAGATGGTATCGAGGTTGCAACCGTATGGGCTGAAAAGCGGCATGTAACAGGGAAAGAACGCTGGGCAAATGAGCATGTGACAAACGAACTCACAGCGTCTTTCCGGATTCGGTATCGAGAAGATATCGAACCAAACATGCTGGTGGAGCATAAAGGGGTGAATTACCAGATCACAGGCCAACCCATAGACCCAGACGGCAGAAGAACAGATCTGATTTTAACGTGCGTTGAGTACAGGTAATGGATGTTCAAAACTTCGAGGTGCAGGGGTTGGCCGAACTTGAGCTGGCCTTGCTGGATCTTGGAGCAGAAACAGGCTTTAAAACATTACGCGCAGCTGGCCGAGAGGCAATGAAGCCTGTAATGGAAGATATGAAAGCCAACGCTAAGCACGATACTGGCGATCTTGAAGAATCTATTGTTATTTCCAGCACTGCGATGAAGCGTTCCCAGCGAGGTGTTTTGATTCATGTGGGGCCAACCAGAAAGCGTTTAACCAGGCGCGTTAACGGAGAAAAACAAACCCGCACCTTTAACCGAACATTCATGAAGGCACTCGCCCAGGAATACGGTACACACGGTAAACGTAAGCAAAAAGCAGAACCATTTATTCGCCCAGCATTAGATAAAAATGTCAGAAAAGTTCTGGATATATTCAAAGCAAACTTAGCTAAACGCATAGACCGGGCAGCTAAACGAGCCGCCAGAAAAGCAGGTATTAATTAGCATGACAGAATCAGAACTAAACACACTGCTTTCTACTGACTCTGGTATTACAGCTATCACCACTCGGGTAACGAACGGCGAACTTCCAGAAGGTGAGACGCTACCCGCGGTTACTTTTGAGTTTGTATCAGATAGACCGGTAAATACCTTAAAAGGCGATACTGGCCACGCTTATAACAGATACACCATTAATGTCTGGGCTAGTAATGGCGATGAACTTGATCAGTTAGAGGCAGCGGTAAGAACCGCCATGTCTACACAAATTCGGTTATCTCGGCTACCTCTTCATGAGCCAAAAGAATCCATCTATCGAATAGCACTCGACTACTCGATTTCTAACTAATTCCAAACAGCACAACAACCTACCCGCTACGGGTTGGGGTGGTTTCGTGCGCTTTTAAAAACCCTAACCCACTAAGAGGGCGCAATAATGACTCAGCCAATCACAACAACAGGCACACAAATCTACATCCGGAATACTAGTGGAACAGATATTGAACTTAATGGCCATGAAAGCTTTTCACCACCTAACGGCGAACGTAACGAAAAGCCCCGCACTACATTGGCTGATGACGATGAGGTTATCGCATTAGGCATTAAGCGTGGCGGAAATGGCTCTCTAACTATTTTCCATTACGAAGATGATTCGAATGTTCGTGATCCTGCCCAGGTAGAGCTAGAAGCGGCTTACGAAGATGGCCAAACCCGCCTTATTACATGGGTTTTACCAACAGGTTCATATCGTCAGTATACGGTTTACGTTAAAAACTTCCCGTTCGAAGATGGCAATATTGATGCTGATTACAAAGCAACAATTAACCTACGATCAACGGGGCCAGTTGTTAAGGGTACATCCTTTACCCCAGCCCCTTAATTGAATGATTAAGCTCGCCTCCACAGAGGAAAAGCAGCGCCGGTTAAACATCTGCGCTGCTTGCCCTTACAACCAACTAATCCTTAAAGCCAGCCGGTGTAAAAAATGCGGCTGTCTGCTGTCGGCTAAAGCAACTATCGAGTCTGCGGAATGCCCAATAGGTAAATGGCATGGCAAAGAAGAAAACCCCGAAAATCACACGTGAAATGATCCTCTCTGCAAACGATATTCAGAGAGAAACAGTTCCTGTACCTGAATGGGGTGAGGATGCAGAAGTAACGGTCACCACCTGGTCAGCTAAAACCCGTGATGAATTCGACATTATCGTTAGAGATCAGATAGCCCAAGGGAATCAGGATAAAAGCATTCGCTGTTTATATGTATGCCTGTCTGTCATTGATGAAGAAACAGGTGAGCGCCTGTTTGAGTTGGATGATTTAGAAGCGATGGAGAAGAAAAACCAAGCTCCAATCAACAGAATTTTCCAAGCCGTAACCCGCCTTAATCCTGTCTCTGATCAATCAATTACTGTCGCCGCAAAAAACTAATTAGCCGTCCATTTCGACACTACGGGTATGAGCTCGCAGAAAGAATAGGGCGGCTAGATGTGGATCAAATGCTGTCAGAAATTAGCACTAATGGGTTAATCGAATGGATGGCCTTTCACCGCCTCAAAGACCCTAAGTTTAGAGAAGAGATTGAACAGTCTTTGAGAACCCCAGAAGAGCAAGAAGAATACATCCTTAAGCGGCTTAAAGAGATAGAGGACTAACCACCCATGGCAACAAATACAATCGGTAAGCTGGTGGTTACCCTTGGGGCCAATTCTGCACAGCTCATGTCTGAGCTTAAAAAGACCAAGAAGCACACCCGCGATTGGTCATCAGATATGAAATCGGTAGCCAAATTCAGTGCTGCTTCTTTCGCTGCGGTAAGTGTGGCTGCTGGCGGGGCTGCTGTAGGTGTTATTGCTCTGGTTGAAGCTAATTCAGATGCTATAGATTCATTAGGAAAAACGGCTGATAAGTTAGGAGTAACTACCGAAGCGCTACAAATCTTAAGGTATCAAGGCGAGCTAACCGGCGTTGCTATAAGCACAACCGATATGGCCCTGCAGCGAATGACTCGCCGCACGGCAGAAGCAGCACAGGGAACAGGAGAAGCCAAGGATGCCATTAAGGAATTAGGTTTAAATGCTGAAGAATTAGCCCGCCTATCACCAGACCAACAGTTTTACGCCATTGCCGAAGCAATGAAAGAGGTAGAAAGCCAAGGCGACCGAGTGCGCCTGGCAATGAAGCTTTTCGACTCTGAAGGTGTAGCACTGGTTAATACCTTAGTAAGCGACCTGGATGCAGCCGAACAAAAGTTCGAAAGCTTGGGTGCAACTATCACCAGACAGCAGGTGGCGATGGTTGAAGGTTACAATGATGCAAAAAAAGATCTCGATTATTTATTCGGATCATTTGGGCAAAAGCTAACCGTTTATCTGGCTGGGCCGTTCGAAGAGGTTCTACGATATATCGAAGATACCGCGGTAGAAATGGGTGGTATGGATGGTGTAGCCAGTGCAACAGCCATCACTATAATTGATGCGTTCTCCGGGGTGGTGGAATTGTTCGCCATTCTTACCGGTAATATAGACAATGCACGCATTGCTTTACTCTCCCTATCCAGTGAATGGGCCGCCACTAAACAGTGGGCAGGGCAATCTATAGCAGGATTTGGTATAGATTTTGGTGATGAGCTGGACGCGGAAGGAGCTAAAAAACTTCAGGAAAATATCGCAGCAAAACTGGATATTCTTAAAAGCCAGCAAAACTTAGAAGAGCGTGTTAAGAGCATTCAGGATTTAGCAGACCGAATGCGGACGAGTGTTAAAAATGCTATTAACCTGCCGGACACCTCGCTGCCTGTAGAAAGGACGAATACATTTGGTTCTGTCAGTTCTCCAAACCAATCTGAATATATGGACCTGCTCGCACAGTACGACAAAAACGCGAGCATCCAAAAGAAATACCAAAGCCAGGTTGATGAAATCAATAAGGCAAACATTACCGCCGCTCAGAAAGAGCAGCTGCTGACCAAAGCACTTAAAGAGCGTGACAAAGCCCTTAGAGATTTAACCCTTTCCCAGCGCAGTTATGGCGCTGAGATTAAGAACACCCAAAACACTCTAAGCCAGCAGGTAAACGGCCAGAACTCATCTGATATCAGCTTGCAGTTCCAGCGTTATGCGAACGCCTACCAAAAGGCCAGCTTTACCGGAGAGGGTGATACAGGCTACTTCATCACTCGAATGGAAGAGGTTCTTAAAGGGATTGCCAAATCTGGGAATATTGGCACCTATGACTTTGATGCAATGGTTCAGTATCTGGACCAGATCAAAGACGGCGAGGGCAGTGCAGCCATTATTGCCAGTCAGGACGAAGTAACAGACGCCCTTACAAAACTAGTGGCAGAGATCACCAAACTAAACGGCAACCTTGCTAATGGCTCTATTGGTGGTTCTGGCCCGGGGCAATCTTTGGGTTCTATTGAATTCAACATTATGTCAGACGGTAAAAAACTGTCTGGCATCCTAATGGGCGAACCGGATTTTCTACGTCGCCTTAAACAATTCAACGAGCAATACACACAATCCAGCGCCCGCGCAGCGGTGAGGTAATCCATGCCATTTGTTAACACGACTTACCGTTTGTTTCTCGAATCTTCGCTTTCTACTGAATTTGGTGGAATCCTGCAGTTTGTCCACGACAGTGATTTTTCAGACAACCCTCAAGATGGGGTGCTTCATCTGGGATCCAACACAGCAGGCTTAAAGTTGGAGGCAGATTCAAACCCAGGTGTAGATGACATAACTATTACCCCGGTAGATATCCTCCCAAACTGGACGGCCAGCACTGCGTTTGCTTTAGGCGATGCTGTAGAACCTACGGTTGATGATACCTATTGGTACCAGGTGCAAAGTATTACTGGCGCTGGTGAAACTGGGGCGACTGAGCCCACATTTAACACAGGCGAAGGCTCTACCACGGTAGACAACGAGGTTACCTGGGTATGTATGGGTAAAAACCATCAACCCTCTGAAATCAAACTCGCCTCAACTGAGGCCGGCTTAGATGCGGCGGTTGCGGGTGCTTCTCTGTCTCTGGGTACAGAAATTCTCAGCGAAGCGGCGAACTCTGTAGAGATCCACTACCGGATCGAAAACGCTGTTTCTAATGTTCGCAATACCGCGGGTAAAGCTCACATCGGTTTCTCCATCAATACTGTTCTCGAATCGGCGGCGTAAACCATGCCAACAGATAGTGGTGTAATAGTCTCTATTGAGCAGAATGTCGTTAATAGGGATTCTGGGGTTATTGTATCCATCGAACAGGATGTTCAGCACAAGCAGACAGATGGTGGTGTAATAGTTTCCATTGAACAAAACGTTCGTGCGACAGATGGCGGCATTATCTGCGAGATAGAACAGTCCGTGCGTGATGTTTCAGCACCAGCCAGAGAGTGGGATGCGATTCTTACGGTTGGCGGAAAAGAGATAGATCACCGATACATAGCTGACCAAATCCACGTACAACGCCGCGAGAGTGATGCGGCTTTAATGACTGTCACACTTCAGCCAGATGCAGGCCTGCAGGATCTAACCTTCTACCAAGGTAAGTTAATTACTCTGGATATCATTAAAGATGGCAAGGTCAGCCGCATATACAGCGGTAAAGTAGATATTCCAGAAGTGAATATCATTAATGAACGCATTACCCTGCGCTGTACTAATACCCGTATAGAGTTAGATAACGCCCTGCCAGCCACGCTGGTGGATGGTATCGGTTACTACTCATCCGCTCTGTTCAGCGAATCAGACGACCAGGCCGACGAACTTAGCAAACGGCTGGAGACAGTTGAAGCCTGCCTAGATTACGACCCTTACCTAAAGCCGCATTACACCCACTGGCAGCCTAAAACCACGCCAGATTTCACAATCGATGATGCCGATATCTATCTGCGAGACCCAAAGGTTTTTGTGACCAGTAGGGGTCGAATTGTTAACCGGGTAGATATCGATCTTGATTATCAGTATCAGCGACTCAGACACCGCGAAAGAAACTTCCAGTTCGATTCAGAGCTCACTGCGTGTGAATATGATGCGTGGGGTTTGCCGCCTTCTGTGCAAATGCTCCGCCAAGCCATTGAGGGTGCTGGCTGGCCATTCACCGAGCTACAAACAGTCGGGTTAGACCCGGGCGGCTCCTACAGTTGTTATGGATCCACAGTTTATTACTCTCCAATCTCACGGAAAGCCGAACTGCAGGAGAAAAAAGACGCAGATAATAATGTCGTCAAAGACAGTAACGGCAACCCGGTATATGAGCAGGTAAGCAGAGAGACAACAAATTACACTGACGTTTATGGCACCTCTGCTACCTGGAAGGCTGCAACCCGTTTTTCTCAGAACATAAACGAGCGGGTTTCACTCTCCATCCAGGCGCCGCAATCTATCGCCCAGTATGGAGAAGTTAAGGTTTCAGAATCGTTTGGTGTGCGCTCTGAATTTGATGATGAAGACTTTGCAAACTTCAGTAGCTATTCACCTCAGCCAAGCGATTTCACCCTATCCGCTAACGGCGATTACATCAAAGATGCAGACAGCCAGAACGGCGCACGCTCTCAATGGAATCAGTTGCTTGGTGGTGTAGTACACAAAGCGCTTGCCAAAATTCGGGGTAGCCACAGGGATAACTATGTAAATATTCAGGTGCCTCTCTGGCCAGAGATCGACCTTCGCCACACCATCGAGGCTACTGGCGGCCGCATCAAATTTAAAGGTAAGGTTCGGGAGATAAACCACTACATTGATGTAGTAGAGAAAGAGGCCTACACAGAATTGGAAATAGCGCTTTCCAGGTCAATAGGTTCAGCATCGCCTGCGAACATCTCTATCACCCGCCCAACAGTCGAAGACGCCACAAACTATGTGACAACCATCAAGTATGGTACCCACACAATACCGCTCAACGGCACCCAAGACCCTAATTGGACCGGTTACATTCTTAAGCAATTGGCGAACGTCTCCAGCCTGGCGCCTATCGGATTCAAAACCCCAGTGGCCATGGTGGTTGATACCCCAGATATAGACGATGCCAGCCGCAACGATAAAGAAGTAATCACCACCCAAACCGAAGAAATTAACATTCGTAACGACCTTTTAGAGATCACGTTCAATGGCTAACCGCTACGCCGAAGACATCCGCAGAATTGCAGGAGTAGACAACCTTGCTGGTGGCATAGGCTCACAACCTGCCAAGCAACCCATACAGGGCGGTAGGGGAATAGCCTACTTCAATGCAGACGGCACCATCGGCAGCGAAAGCGGCACCAAAGGCGAAACCACCCCCCCCGAAGACGCTGCAGACGGAAACGCAGTAACAGACGGAGATGGAAACACCGGCGACGATATCACCCACGAACCTGTAAGCGATTCAGGCGTAGTGCCTGTAGAAGATCTCTTTAATGGCAACATGGGTATAGGTGACAGCTTCACGGGCGTTAACGGTTTAGAGGATTGCTCAACCGGTCAGGAATACGAAGTTCGGGGTGATGGGCAATTTAACGCGCCAGATGGGTGGGAGGATGCGAACACGCCTCCGCCACACCCGCCGACATTTCAATATAGTTCACTCAGTTTTAGTTTAGGTGATGTTGCCGGCCCGACTGCTTCAGATGTTTTATCCCAAGCTCAAGCATTGGCCATTGGCACTCAGCATTCAGGAGCTGTTCCGGGGTCTGTTTTTGAAATCAGCTCGGTTTATTTTGACCCAAGTTCTAATGAAACTTCCATGTTATGGTCCGGTGAATGGGTGACAGTCCCACCCGGAGCAAGTTTTAATGTGGGAGACACTACAGGCGGCTCTTTAGGTTCGATTACAAGCCACAGTTGCGCGATGGGTGATGCTTACGGGTATGAGTGTGTGCCTACGGAGTGGCCTTCATCTACTCCAGCCCAGATAACCTGGGATGCTGAAAGCTCTTCTTTTATTACCAGCCAGTATGATGGAAATGTGGCCAGCCAATACAAATCAAATAATGCCGGTCAGGTCACACTCTGCGACTCTTCAGGTAATCAATTCACAGTCGTGCCATCAAAAGACGGTGGGCTAGTCTTCACTGATGTAACGAATAACATTTTTATTGTTAGAGATAATAACGGCAAAATAAAAGCGGCAGGCAGCGGCTCAATAAGAGATCAGTATGTTGCTAAGTAGAATTCTGTGTATTGTGTGCCTGCTGAGCTTGCCGGGTTGCACTGTTATTGAAATAAACATCTATGAGCCGTGCAGAATTACTGATGAGTGGTGCAGCCAAGAAAGGCTGCCATCTTATGCGCGTAAACATATGCCGGATTTAGGCCGTGGCGGTCTAAAGATTGAGGATTAAAATACACCGTTTCAATACATACCTTTCTATTTCCTCTCCTTTTATATTCTTCATTTTATACAGTAATGCTTTACCCCTATCTTATTGATAAATAGAGCCACATATAAGTAAAAATAAAATGAAAATAGCACCTATCTAATTGATTCCTTTCTATATTTAATGAGACTTAAAATCTCCCGCTTATTGCAAGCGTACCGGTTCGATTCCGGTCTCGGGCACCATTTTTAAGGGCTGTAAGGTTAACTTCAACTAACCTAAAACCCATGAGTTTCTTCTTTTATTTTATGCACTGGCTTTAGTGGTGCTTTTTCGGTTTCTTCACTGTATTGCTTAGTATCCTCTAGGTAATAAAAAACCGCCCTATAAAGGCGGTGCTATCTGCTTGCATGTTTCAATTAGGCTTACTCTTATTTTATATCACATCTTGCATTTCATTTATTTTGGTCTTCGCCAGGTCAACATCAACATGGATTGGCTTATCGGATGCTCTTCTCCCGTATTGAGAGGTATTGCGCCGGCCTGCAATGTCCCACCGCAATTGTTCTGAATTGCGACGATCACATATTCTCTGACGTCGTTCGTTGCCTTTATATAAAGAAAAACAATGTTCGGTGTACCACTCTCTTGCATGAGTAAGTGTAGG
>JASBRM010000158.1 GCA_030149405.1 Neptuniibacter sp.
GTCAGAGTAAATTTAATTATTAAACTTTGGCACTAACTGAATTCCCCTCTTCGCAGCCGAGTATCGCAGCTTGAACCAGAAATAAGAGCTTGTTTTGTTTGAGGTAGCAAAGCTGCCGAGTTTACAAGCTCGCTGGTTTAAGTGAGAAACGCAGGGAACCGGGCAAAGCCCGGCAAGAAGCGGGGTCGGCTTTGGATTGTTAAGGCCTTTGCCGAAACAAAGGCCTTAACTCGCTTTCAAAGCGAAATAAGGAATAAAAAACACACGGAGGTAAACCATGAACACAAAAAAACTAATCTCCCCTCTACTCTTAACCCTAACCCTATCCGCATGCACCAACCTTTCCTCCGTAAAACAATACTCAGAAACCGCCAACAACTCCCTCGCCCAGGTCCCAACCGTATTCAATGACTTCTCCGGTTCCTGCGAACGCCGTGCCGATTACGCTCCCATAAATTACAAACCGGACTGTTCAAACCTGAAGGACACAGAGAAGCCGTTAAAAGAAATAGTCTCAGTTCTGCAAACCTATATTAAGAGTCTAGGCGTACTGGCGGACGATCAAAAAGTAACCTTCTCAAAAGATATTGATAGCCTTGAGAATGAGCTTAAAGGTCTGGAAAAATTGGACTCCGATCAGGTTGCCGCTGTTTCCACAGTTGCGAAATATCTTTCCAAACTGGCTTCCGATGGCTACCGTCGTAATGTTGTGAAAACCACCCTGCATGAAAACGATATTCAGGTTAAAACCATCACCACCGCCCTCTCCAACATCATCCAGCAAGATTATGAAGAGCTACTGGAATTAGAAAAACGGGCTGCTATTAAGTATTACCGTGGTATCCAGGCAAAATACGGTAAAACCGAACCTCTGGCTGTAATGATCAAAATGGAGCAACAGCAGGAAAAACTGTCTGAAATTCAGAAACGGGTTAAGGCAATAAAACCACTCACCCAACTATTGGATCAGGTACAACAAGGCCACCACCAGCTAACCGTTCAATCTGACAAACTTGATTCCAAAGAGGTAATTGAGCTGGTTAAAACTTTTGTTAAAGACAGTAATCCCGTTATTAAACTGATCAAAGATACCTATCAGTAGCAATGCCCCATAAACGGGAAAAAGTATATAACCATAAACACAGGGAGTATGTGATGAGTCAATTAACCGCTGAACAAGCCCGCGAAATTGCCAAAGCACTGCGTAAGTTGTCATCTGATTTGGGTGATTACCGTTTTGAAAACCGGGACCAGTTAAGCGAAGAAGAGCGGTCCCGTATTGAAGGTATGGAATGGACGCTGCTAAATTACTCGTCAGATATGACGGCAGCTGCAATAGAAATAGCCACTGATAACCTTGTAGAACCTATTGCCCAGATTAAGAACGCAACAGCGGCTCTGGATGGAGCAATGGAAAACATTAACTCCGTCAGTAAAGCGATAAATATTGCGACTAAGACGGTGACCTTCGCGGCTTCAGTCGCTTCCGGTAATGCGGGAGCAATTAAGGATTCGGTTGAGGGCTTAATTGAAGAGCTTTCTCATAGCTGAAATTGACTGGCTATCTATAACTGGCTTTTAAATGTTGGGTATTTGCCACTAAACAAATACCCCGACCTACTCCACAAATTAAAACCAAATCCTACTGGAATTCTTTATACCCACCCTCAATCCATTCAATAAGCGTATCCACATACTTTTTCCCAGCATCCTCCGCTGAAAAGTGTGAGGCCTTATCAAACACCACCACCTTATTTTTCGGTATCAATGCAGACATCATATGAGCGTTATCCACCAGCACGAATGGATCTTCTTTCCCCCATGTAATCAGGGTCGGTATTTGAATAGATTTTAACTGTTGTTCAATCCAGGGCAGTTCTTGTTTATAGGTACCGAAAAAACTCACCGAACACTTATGGCTTTGTTCATTATGGGTTAGCTCATAGTATTCTTTGATCGCACGTTTACTGGGTTTGTAGTGGTGATAACCTTCGTTTACAGCGGTTAAGAAGTTAGTCTTCATAATCGCCTTTTTATTCAGCCCTTTTGCTAACCAACGCACAAAACCAAACTTGATTACAGCGGTTAAAATAGGCGCCAACTTAGGTGGATACGTACCTGGACCATCAAAGATATTTAAGCTTTCAAAACGTTCTGGGTTGTGAATGACAGCGGATAATGAAATGGGTACCCCCACATCCGGCCCTACCAGATGGGCTGTTTTAATGCCGAAGTGATCCATCATATCAACGATCACTTTACTCAGATTTTTTGGTGACATATCCGATTCATCTGCCTTTGATAAACCAAATCCCGGTATATCAAAGGCTAAGAGATCAAATTTTTCTGCAAAGGCATCAACGGATGTTTCCCACATACGAATACTCTGAGGAAGACCATTGAGTAATATCAGAGTCGGAGCATTAGCCTTTTCTTTTCGTAAATAGCGAACATCATATTTACCCAGTTTCATAAACTGTGGAGCAAAATGATCCACTTGTGGATCCAGAGTGTTTGAAGAAAACTCTTCAAGCGCTTTATTTAATAGAGATTGAGACATAGCGGTTACCTGTAGCTGTACTTATAAGGCTGGTAGATCGGGTTTTGGCCTAAAACTTATCCGATTTACTGATACCTGTATTTAGTATTAGTAACTAATATATACTAGGTTACTTTAACTACTGTAACGCTACAATTAGGCATTAATTAGTGCCTTGGTTACCTTCAGGTAACCCATAGAGCGGAACCAACTCACTCCAATAGGTAGGCAAATGAGTTCAGATAAACAAGAAAGACGTGTCTTTCATAACAATGAAGACTGCCCCGTGCGCAATGTTGTAGCTCAGATAGGAGATAAGTGGTCCATCTTAATTTTATTTGCTCTTGTGGATGGGCCTGATCGATTCAATTCTTTGCGATCAAGAATAGAAGGGATTTCTCAACGTATGCTGACACAAACCCTGCGTGACTTAGAACGCGATGGTTTCGTCCTTAGAACGGTATACCCGCAGGTTCCGGTAAAAGTTGAGTATGAATTAACAGATCTGGGAAAAGGCTTATCCGGCTCAGTATGGAAACTCGTATCATGGGCAGACAATCACCACGAAACAATTCGAGAAAACAGAAAGTCTTATGATGAAGCCAATTCTTAGGTTTAAGGGTTTAAAGAGGTTAGCCTGTCAAAAACTATTAAGCCCCGGGGTAAATGGGATCAAAGCCAATTTAATTGAATAAACTATGCCACGGACTGATTCGCCCCTCTTCGCAGCCGAGTATCACAGCTTGAACAAGAAATAAGAGCTTGTTTTGTTTGAGGTAGCGAAGCTGCCGAGTTTACAAGCTCGCTTGTTTAAGTGAGAAACGCAGGGAACTGGTCGAAGACCAGCAAGAAGCGGGGTCGGCTTTCGGTTGTTAGGGTATTTGCCGAAACAAATACCCTGACTCGCTTAAAAGCGAAAAATGTTAACCAAATACAATTAATAAATTTAAAACAACGCTGAATCAGATTTGCATAGCTCCCTGAAAGCTATGTAACTCATCCTCTGTATCAATATCAATTGCTGCACTGTCCATCGGCAGTAACGCTACCTTTAAATCATCTCTGTTTAGCAGATCTTTTGCCCCCCTGTCGCCTTTTAACTCAGAGAGCATAGGAAACACTTTACGACTAAAAACAGCCGGCACTCCCCGTTTGCCTGAGTAGATTGCACAAGCAATATCAGAACCTTCAGCAGTTTTTGATAAGTGCTCAAGCTCTTCTGGTTTAATCGCGACCTGATCCGCTAACAGGATCAGTAGTTGATCGGTTTCATCCGGGAGTTGCTTAACAGCAAAGGCGATGGAGTTTCCCAGTCCTTGTTCCCAGTCCGGATTATAGAACAGAGAAACATCAACAATTTCTCCTCTATCCTGCGCCTGTTGAATCTCTTCATGCCATGCACCAGTCACAGCAAAAATCTGCATTGGAGAATCAACGAGTTCACGGGCAACCATAGTAGTTCTGTGCAGCATGGAAACCCCATCTACATGGGCCAGAAGCTTACAGCCTTCAAACCGGCGGCTTTCACCTGCTGCCATAATCACAATACTGAGCATCAGGCCGCTTCTTCCTGGTTTACTGAGGCATGAGGTTTTACATGTACACTCTGGAGCTTGTAGTGCCTCTGATGGCATTCAGAAAGCATAGAAAGCGCAATACTCTCTGGCAGCTCACCGCCAATATCAAAGCCCGCAGGGCCAGACAGTGGTTGTAACAGCTCATCTTCTGTCAGACCTGCCTGTTTCAACACTTTCTCCTTTCGGTTTACCGGACCCAGCAACGCCATAAAGTGAATGCCTGAACCATTAAGTGCTGCAAGAACGTCGGCATCCAGTTCGACGTTATGGGTCATCACCACTGCCATATCCACACTTTCGGTTTCTACAAACTGCGTTAGCTGGTCAGCTTTATCATTGAGTAGGTAATCCGCTTCCATAAAAAATTCACGACGAGCGTTAGCCGGGCGTGGGTCCCACACTGTCACTGTCCAACCGAGCTGTTTAGCCATGACAGCAACCGGTCTGGCATCGACACCACCACCCGCGATTAACAGATGTGGATCGGGTTTGATGACAGTCTCAAAGCTGTTAATCGATGCTTGAGTTGTGATTTCTGAGGGGCTATCACTATTCAGTTTACAGATGGACTGGACCGTAACTTCAGAAAGATGCTTAGGTATCTGCTGACAATAACGCACCGTCTGTCTTTGGCTTAACGCGCCTCTTAATACTTCCAGGTCCTGATAATTATTATCAGCGGTAACCGGGTGCAGCATGATATATACAGTGCCACCACAACCTATACCCAGATGGAACGCAAGATCGTCTTCATCACTGCCATCGTAACAGAGCGAAATAGACTGCCCGGTTTGCATCACCTTACGGGCATGGGTCTGAATATCTGATTCCAGACAGCCTCCACTGAGCATGCCGAACTGTTGCCCAAGACTATTAAACAACATCATTGCACCGGCTTTGCGATAACAGGGCCCTTCGGTTTTGTAGACTGTACCGAGCACCCAGTCACAGCTATCCCGGGATGGATACCATTGCTCCAGTAATGCAGAGAGTTGATTGGCCATAAGAGTTCTCCTGATAAAGGGAATCAGGGTCTGGATTACAGACCCTGTTATCCGTTTATTAGCCTTTGTTCAAAGCAAGAGGCAACTGATCAAACTCCTGCCCGGTTAATGCAAAGAGCGCGTTAGCAACTGCAGGTGCGATAGGTGGCGTACCCGGTTCACCCACACCGGTTGGTGCTTCCGCAGAAGGCAATATATGTACTTCAATCTCAGGCATCTGATGAATACGCAGGACCTCGTAATCATGGAAGTTAGACTCTACAACTTTGCCCTCTTCCAGAGTGATCTTGCTCATCATGGTTGGCGATAAACCATAACCAATCCCACTTTCCATCTGGGCTTTGATGATGTCCGGGTTCACGGCAAAACCACAGTCCACAGCACAGACTACTTTCTCTACTTTGTAGCCATCCGGTTGCAGAGAGACTTCAGCAATTTCTGCTACATAACTGCTGAAGGATTCATGCACTGCCACACCCATCGCATGGCCTTCCGGAAGTTGTTTGCCCCAGCCTGCTTTTTCTGCGGCCAACTTCAGTACACCGGCATGGCGTGGATGATCTCTCAGTAATTGTAAGCGCCACTCAACCGGGTCTTTACCTGCGGCTTTTGCCAAACGGTCAAAGAACACTTCCGTAGAAAACGCAGTATGGGTATGGCCAACCGAACGCCACCACTGCACGGTTACAGGGAGTTTCACGGTATGCAGATCTACATGCATGTTCGGGATCTGGTAAGGAAGCGTTGCAGCCCCTTCCACCGAAGTTTTATCAACTCCATCTTTAACCAGGAAGCCTTCAAAAGCGGTGCCTTCAGCAATGGACTGGCCCACAATACGTTGCTCCCAGGCAGTCAGATTGCCGTCTTTATCCAAAGCACCTCTGACCTTGTGGAAATACATCGGTCGGTAATAACCCACCTGAGTGTCGTCTTCACGGGACCAGACCAGCTTAACCGGCACGCCAGGTTTAGCCTTGGCTATATTCACGGTTTCCAGAACGTAATCGGAATGCGGATTTGCACGGCGGCCGAAACTGCCACCCGCAAACAGCATATTGATTTTGACCTGTTCCGGTTTCAGGCCCAGTAAACCAGCAACCGCGTGCTGATCTCCAGTATGCAGCTGTTCACCATTCCAGAGCTCACAACCATCCGGGGTTATCTGTGCCACGCAGTTCATTGGCTCCATCGCACAATGGGCCAGATAGGGGAATTCAAATTCAGCTTCAATCACGGTCTCAGCATTAGCGATTGCGGCTGCACTGTCGCCATCATTTCTTGCAGGCAGGCCCGGTGTTTTGGCCAGCACTTTGAAGTCAGCCATGATTTCATCGGTGCTTTTTTTGAATGCTGCCGATTCATCCCAGTTGATCTCTAGCTGATCCCGTCCTTTTTTGGCACTCCAGTAGTCCTTTGCCAAAACAGCCACGCCGGTAGGGATCGCGATTACATCAGCAACACCTTTCACCTGTTTTGCTTTTGAAGCATCAAAGGAAAACAACGTCGCGCCAAACCGGGGTGGGTGTGCAACCACTGCGGTGAGCATGCCCTCAAGTTTTATATCCTGAGTGAAGATCGCGCTGCCGTCAGTTTTACCCACGTCTTTACGGGAGACTTTACGCCCGATTAAGCGGAAATCTTTAGGGCTTTTCAGCTCAAGGTCTTCGTAAGCGGGTACCGGTTGTTTTGCTGCCAGTTCTGCCAGTGCACCGAAACCTGCTTGTTTACCCGATGTATGGCTGACAATACCGTTCTCAACCCTGATCTCTGATGCGGGTAGCTTCCAGCTTTGAGCTGCCGCTGCAATCAGCATTGCTTTAGCCGTAGCACCTGCGATACGTAACTGTTCAAAGGAGTTGGCGATTGCAGAACTACCGCCAGTTCCCTGCGCACCCCAGAACAGGTTTTTGTATTTTGCGGCATCGGCGGGTGCGCCTTCTGTTATCACATCATCCCAGTTTGCATCCAGTTCTTCCGCGACCAGTGTCGCCAAACCTGTGTAGGTACCCTGCCCC
The DNA here is from genome assembly GCA_030149405.1 of Neptuniibacter sp. Taxonomy (GTDB): domain Bacteria; phylum Pseudomonadota; class Gammaproteobacteria; order Pseudomonadales; family Balneatricaceae; genus Neptuniibacter. The sequence goes on from JASBRM010000158.1 coordinate 7,136, forward strand.
ATCTCCAGGTGTTTCATCACCACATGAACTTTGCCTGCGTTATCAATTTTTACGAAAGCATTGGGCTGGAACTGCCCCATTTCATTAATAGATGTTTTAGTACTTTCAGCTGCCAGTACAGGTACTGACACGCCCAGAGTTAAACCCGCGCCGGTTCCTGCCATCAGTTTCAAAAATGTTCTGCGGCTTGTTGTAGTTACAGCCTGATCTCTATTCATTCGATTAAACATTCTGATCACCCTATAGATTTAGCTGCAGATTTGATGGCTGAACGAATCCGAACGTAAGTAGCGCAGCGGCAGACGTTACCCTGCATGGCTGCATCTATATCTGCATCGGTAGGGTTCGGGTTTGATTCCAGCAAGGCCGTTGCCGACATAATCTGACCTGACTGACAATAACCACACTGAGGTACCTGAAGTTCAGTCCAGGCGTCCTGAACGGCCCTAGCCGCTTTGGATTCAACCCCTTCAATAGTTGTGATCATTCTGCCACCTACAGCAGCAATCGGTGTTGAACAGGATCTGATAGGGTTCCCATCCACATGCATGGTGCAGGCTCCGCACATAGCGATACCACACCCAAACTTGGTACCGGTTAACTCAATATGATCGCGTAACGCCCATAACAATGGCGTATCAGGATCAGCATCTACAACATAGTCCTGTCCGTTGACATTGAGGGTGACTGACATGGCTCATTCCTCCGGGCTCTTTCCGAGCTTCTGTGCAAAAGTTATATAACTATGGTTGTTGACGGCCTTTAAGGGTTATTTCGATCCTACGAACTATTTGCACAAAACTCCGGATTTACGATTTAAAGTGGAGAAAAAGGCAGATAGAGTGCCATAATCCTATGAAGTTATTTCGTAGAGGTGATTACCTGTGAGCAATAAATCCGAACTGGCTGAGGCTATTGATATCCACTGTATTGAAGATGGAATCACTGAGACCAGCATTCCCGGGCTGAAGCTTTATCGCTCTGGAACATGCATTAACCGACGCCCAGTGGTCTATAACCCGGCAATTTGCCTGGTTGCTCAGGGTCACAAAAAAATGCATTACGGTGATGTCACCTGCTGCTACGACACTGATAACTATCTGATTAACTCTTTAACCATCCCTGTTGAGGCGGAAGTTCTTGATGCTTCAGATGAAGCGCCTTATCTGGGGCTGAGCTTGAATATAGACAGTTACCTTATCGGCCAGTTGCTGATCGATATGGATCAGGCCTTTGCGGTTAATGATGTAAATAACGAAGTGGCTGTATCCACAAAAGTGACTGATCACCTAAACAATTGCCTGATTCGCCTTTTGAACTGCCTTGATAATGAGATGGACAGGAAGGTTCTGGCTCCATCACTTAAACGCGAGATTTTCTATGAAGTTCTGAAAGGCCCGAACGGCGATATTCTGAGAAACTGTGTTGCTAACCATGCAGGCTCTAACAAGATTGCACCGGTCATCCAATATATTGAAGATAACTTCCATACACCGCTTGATGTTGAAACCATCGCTAAATTTGCGGGCATGAGCCCTTCTACCCTGCATGATCGCTTTAAGCAGATCACTTCTATGTCGCCCATGCAATTTGTGAAATCTTTAAGGCTACACAAAGCTCACTCACTTCTATTAAGTGGCAACCCAGCAAGTGAAGCGTCTTATCAGGTGGGCTATAACAGCCCGTCACAATTCAGTCGTGAATTTAAACGTTTCTTTGGTGATTCCCCAAGGGACGTGCAAAGCTCAGCGAGATAAGTTTTAAAGGAACTTACGCAATGTTCTCATGCTGGAGAGTTCAAAGCCCAGTTGTTGATAGAAGCTTTGAGCTTTTAGGTTATCTGAGTCCGTGAGCAAACTGACCCGTTTGATACCCTGCTCTTCCAGTGTTTTGAATACATGCCTGAGCAAACCTGAACCGATTTTACCGCCTCTGTAATCTTCAGCCACAACGACATCTTCCAGAATAGCTACAGTCGCACCTAACGCGGTAGAAACAGTGAACAGTATATTGACCATCGCTACTACCCGGTCACCCTGCTCCGCTACAAATAAACAGCCTACATTCGGATTATCCAGAATCGTTTTTAAAGCTGATGTTTGTTTAGATTCATCTGGAGTAAACTCCGCTTCCTGAGCAAAAAGTTCTGCCAGAAGAACACACATTACGGGTATATCCGCTGCAGTAGCCTTTCGAAAAACAGTCATAAGATGCAACCTGAGTCAGAGGGAGCAATTAGCTTACTAAACCCCATAGTGTTTTGAGAAGACAACTTCTCTGCAAACAGCTTACAATGACGCCCTAATGTAACTATCGTCTCTGAAGCTGTTGTCTCTGAAGCAATGCCATCTCCATACATTCTCCGACCTTACCAACAGGAAGCCGTTGATGCGACCTTGCAACACTTCCGCAAATCGGACGATGCGGCAGTCATCGTGCTGCCAACCGGAGCAGGTAAAAGTCTGGTCATCGCAGAGCTTGCAAGTTTGGCCCGGAGAAAAATACTGGTCCTGGCCCATGTTAAAGAGCTAGTTGAACAGAACCATGCTAAATACCAAAGCTATGGTTTAACCGGTGGAATTTTTGCTGCAGGATTAAACCGAAAAGAGAACCAGCATCAGGTTACATTTGCCAGTGTGCAGTCGGTTGCAGCCAATTTAGAGCTGTTTAAAGATGAATACTCTCTTCTGATCATCGATGAGTGTCACCGGGTTAATGACAATGACGATGGGCAATATCAAAAG